>JBPOJC010000009.1:0-59851 GCA_052034135.1 Caldisericota bacterium
TTGATTCTGTAGAAAAACAACTAAAAGAGTTTACAGAAGGACAGAAGAAAAAATCTTTTTTTGCTTGGAAACTATATTTTGCCGAGGTATTTGAAGAAAAAGGTGGTTTTGATATAGTCATTGGGAACCCACCGTATATTGGAGAAAAGAATCATAAAGATATGTTTGAACCTGTCAAGAAAAGTGAACTTAGTCAGTTTTATCTAGGTAAAATGGATTATTTTTACTTTTTTTTCCACAAGGCATTGGATATAGCGAGAGAAAATGGAATTATAGCTTTCATTACTACAAATTATTATATTACTGCAACTGGAGCGAGGAAATTGCGTCAGGATTTTAAAAAGAGGGCAATCATCAAGCATCTGATAAATTTTAATGAGTTAAAGATTTTTGAATCAGCATTAGGTCAGCACAATATGATAACTATTTTAAAAAAAGGACAAAATGAGAATGAGATTGCCAAAACTTGTATAACTAAAAGGAAAGGTTTTATTGATGCGGAAATTGTAAAGCAAATTTTAAGTGGAAAAGATACCGAAACGCAGTATTATGAGGTTAGGCAAAAAGAATTATACGACGGAGAAGAAAACTATATAAGAATAACTGGAGTAGAAAATTCAGATGTTGCAAGCGATCCTATTCAAAAAATATTAGATAAAGTTAAACTACAGAGTGTTCCTTTAGGAAGTATTTGCAATGTTAATCAAGGAATAGTAACAGGTGCAGACAAAGTTTCACAAAAACACATTGAAAAATACAATATTAACGCAAACGTTGGAGATGGTATTTTCGTGCTTTCTAACGAAGAGGTTAAAAAATTAAATCTAACTCCTGATGAAAAAGAGATATTGAAACCTTGGTTTAAGAATAGTGATATTTTTAGGTGGGAAACATTATTATCGACTACTGAAAAATTAATTTATGCGGATAAAAGATTACGTAATTTAGAGGGTAATAAACTAAAAGAACATCTACAAAGGTTCAAGAAAATTTTGGACGACTCAACAGTTAATTCTCCATATCTCCATAGGCCAAGAGATATTAACTTTGATTCAAAAAAAATCGTTGCTCCACAGCGAAGTCCAAGAAATACTTTTGGATATAATGAAATTCGTTGGTATGCAAGCGCAGACGTATATTTTATTACCGAAAAAGATAAGTCAATTTCACTAAAATATGTTTTGGCATTGCTCAATTCTAAATTATATTATGTTTGGCTTTATTACCGTGGGAAGAGAAAGGGCGAGAGTTTAGAACTTTATCAAAAACCTCTTTCTGAGGTACCAATTAAGAAAATACTTAAAAGCGCTCAAAGACCTTTCATAGAAGTTGTAGATGAAATTCTTGCCGCAAAAAAGCAAAATCATCAGGCCGACATAAGTGCCTTAGAGCGTGAAATTGATAATCTTGTTTACAAGTTTTATGATTTAACCCCCGCTGAAATAAACATTATCGAAAGTAATATTGAGAAGGGAGGATAAAAGGTGAAAATAAAGAAACTCATTTTAGAAAATTTTAGGTGTTTTTATGGTAGAGTTGAGATTCCTTTCGAAGACTTTACAGTGTTTATTGGTAGAAATGATCAAGGAAAATCATCTATTCTCGAAGCTTTAGATATTTTTATTAATGAAGGTAAGGGCATAGTTAAAGTAGATGAAAAAGATTTGAATTTTAAGGCCAAAAAAGAAAATAAAGAAGAATTCAAAATTGGTGTTGTTTTCTATGGATTCCCCTGAAAAATGGGATGACATCGATGTTCCTAAAAAAGTACTTAAAAGGTTAGAAAGTTCAAGAGAAAAAAGTGATAAAGGAACTACTTACAGTGAAAAGTATGTTAAGTCGATAATATGTGCTGAATTGTCTAAAATCATTACGAAACAAGATCTCGAATCGTTAGGCGCGTGGGATGAGGTAAGTGGTTGGTTCAGAAAGATCAGCGAATTGGTAAGTAAAGCGTCATCTAAGTAATTTCACTGTGAAACGAAATTTTAAGTGAAATATATTCAAACTTTTTAAATAAAATTGCATTATTGGCTTTTTTAATAAAGGAGGCAGGAAAATGAATGCAAGTCTGGTTATAGCTATTTTAGCCGCTGCTGTGATGGTGCTTGTGATTGGGCTTATTGTTGCCTTAAAGCGACTTTCAAAAATTCAAGGCGCGATTGATTCGTCTGTGCAAAATTCGGTTAATAATTCCGTTTCACAGGCAATTGCTAACTATATTGATAAAATTACCACTTCCTTTGGGAGCATTAAGCAAGATTATGGGCAAATTGCCGACAAGCTGCTTTTGCTTACAGAAATTGGTAACGACACAAAAGCATTGAAGTCGTATCTCACCAATCCAAAAATACGTGGTGTGTGGGGCGAAAGGATGGTTGAGGATATTATAAACCTTGTTGGCTTAAAGGAAGGAATTAACTATGAAAAGCAAAAGATGTTTGTAACTGGCAAACCAGATTTTACTTTTAAGCTTCCTAACGGAAAGCTTATTAACCTTGATGCAAAGTTTTCCCTTGATAACTATATGAAATATATTGAGGCAGTTAGCGAAGCAGAAAAGGAAAATCATAAAAAAGAATTTCTTAGAGATGTCACAAAGACAATAGATGATGTTTCAAAAAGAGAATATATCAATGAAAAGACGGTTGATTTTGCAGTAGTATTCATTGCAAGTGAAGCAGTATATTCTTTCCTTCTTGCAGAGAAACCAAATATCATTGATGAAGCACTTAAGAAAAAAATTGTCCTTTCATGTCCAACTAATTTATACGCAATGCTTTCTATTGTACGACAGGCAACAGAATATTTTGCAATTGAGCAAACTTCAAAAGAAGTTTTGGAGTTTATGGATAAATTCCGTAAAGAATGGAACAATTTTACTTTAAGATTTGATAAGATCAGCGATTTAATTAATAAAGTTAGAGACGCCTTTAATGAAGTTTCAACCACGCGGAAGGATAAGCTCGACTCCATTCTTTACGATATTGATATGCTTACAAAAAGTGTTGGCATAATTGAATACGAATATGAGATACAATCGGAGGATTAGCCAATAAGAATTTAGAAGATAAAAATGTTAGTAGTATATTATGGATAGAAGTCTTTTGGTTAAACATTTGTTCGTTTGTTATTGCAAGCTTAAATAAGGTAAGAATCTCAGTATTTGTTTTTCCATTATTGCAGGTGGCAGATTTATATTTGATTTTTGCATTTATTATGCACGCCAAGGTAGAAAAGAAGGAGACCTTTCGTCGCTAAAATGAGCGCTCCTCAGGGTGACGGGAGAGGTTGTCATCCCCGAACCTCTACAAACTGTCATCCCCGAATGTATTTATCGGGGATCCAGACCAATTTTTCTAAGCATACTTTTAAACTCTCTGGATTCCCGCTTTCGCGGGAATGACAAGAAAATCATAGGAATGACAATAAAAATCGCGGGAATGACAGGAAGAATCATAGGAATGACAAGAATAATCGCGGGAATGACAAGAATAATCGCGGGAATGACCCCTTTCCGTCATTCTGAGCGTAAGCGAAGAATCTCCTCATCTGTCTTTTCGGTGTAAAACAGACATTCCTGTCTGTTACTTTTTATTAATGTTTGACCTTATTTCGCATGAGGGTAAAAGAAGGAGACCCTTCGTCGCTGGGAAGACGCTCCTCAGGGTGACTTAGAGGGCAGATGGAGTTCCTTACTAAGCAAATACAGATATGTTCCTCAGGGTGACGGCGGGGATAGACTGGAGATCTTTCAGTAGTTTGGAGTGAAATACCCTCATAGTGACATGTTTAATGACATATCTATTTACTTCTAAAATGTGCTTAAGATTGTCAAATATTTGTGGTATACTTAACTAAAATGATGAAATTAAAAACATGTAAGTGGTGCATATGGAGGTAGAAAGTGCGCATCAAAAATCATCCAATCTTAGAGTTCAGCAAAGGAAATAAGATAACTTTCTTCCTTGATGGTAAAGAGATAGAAGGTTATGACGATGAGCCTATAGCTGTATCCCTTTATGCCAATGGAATTAAAACTTTATCTTATAGTCTTAAGTATCACAAACCCAGAGGGCTGTTTTGCTGCATAGGCAATTGCTCCTCTTGTTTAATGAAAGTTGATGGAGAACCGAATGTAAGAACTTGCGTTAAAAGAGCAAAGCAAGGCATGATTGTAGAGACAGACAGGTTGGTGAAAAATGATTAAAGAGGCAGATGTAGTAATTATTGGTGGTGGTCCTGCGGGATTATCTTCAGCACTTGTTCTTGGTCGCGAAGGTGCAAAAGTTTTACTTCTTGAAAGAGATCCCTTTTTAGGCGGTCAACTTGTTAAACAGACTCATATGTTTTTTGGTTCCAGAGAAGAATATGCAGGAATTAGAGGTTTTGAAATAGGCAATTTGCTCTCTGAAAACGTTAAGAAATTTAACAATATAGAAATTTTACTTGATACAACTGCATGTGGCTATTACAACGAAGAAGATATGCTTTTAGCTGTGCGCAATGACGAGGAATTAGTAAGAATTAAGTTTAAGAAGGTTATTGTTGCAACTGGTGCATCTGAGAGAGCACTTCTTTTCGAAAACAATGATCTTCCAGGAATATACGGCGCAGGAGCCGTACAAACACTTATGAACCTTTACGGTGTTTTACCAGGCAAAGAAGTTGTTATGGTTGGCTCAGGGAATATTGGCCTTATAATCTCTTATCAGCTTGTTCAAGCAGGAGCTAAAGTAAAAGCTATAGTTGAAGCTGCTCCTAAGGTAGGTGGTTATTTTGTTCACGCTGCTAAAGCAAGCAGGTTAGGAATTCCCATATATACATCAACAACGGTTAAAAGGGCTTTCGGGAATGATCAGCTCGAAGGAGTTGAAATTATTTCCCTTGATAAAGATTGGAATGAAATCCCAGGAACTGTGAGGAAAATTAATTGTGATATTCTTTGTCTTGCAGTTGGCTTATCACCGCTAACTGAACTCTTATGGCAGTTTGGTTGTAAGATGAAATACATTCCTGAATTGGGTGGCCATGTGCCGATAAGAGATAGGAATTTGATGACCACAAATAAAGATGTGTATATCGCGGGAGATGTTGCTTCAATTGAAGAGGCAACATCTGCGATGATTGAAGGAATTATTGCTGGTGTCTCTGTTTCAGAATCTCTAAATCTTACTAATTCAGAGCTGTTAGAATTGAGGGACAATGCTTTTAAAAAGCTATTTGATCTTAGAAATGGTCCTACAGGAGAAAAGATTCTGTCAGGAATTAAAAAATTAGAGGAAGAATAAAATGTATGAAGAAAAAGGTTATTTAGAATTAGAAGAACTTAAAGAAAAAATTCCATCCAAGGAAAGGCTAAAAGGAGGTCCTGTTGCCATAATAGAGTGTATTCAGGAAATTCCATGTAATCCTTGTCAATCGGCATGTAATAGACGAGCAATAAAGGAATTCAAAAAAATTGTTGATCTGCCTTTAATAGATTTTGAAAAATGCAATGGTTGTGGTGTATGTATTGCTCAATGCCCTGGATTAGCTATTTTTGTTGTTTGGGAAGATTATAGCGATACTCATGCTTTGGTTAAAATTCCTTATGAATTCATACCTCTACCAGAGGTTGGCAAAGAATATGATGTTTTAAACAGAAAAGGTGAGGTAGTAGGAAAAGGAGAAGTTATAAAAATTCAATCATTAAAAACAAACCCAAAGACCAAGATTATCTGGATAAAAGTACCTAAAGAGCTTTGTATGGAGGTAAGAAATATAAAGGTGGTGGATGAAGAGTGAATAGAGAAGAGGAAGAAAAAGTTATAGTATGCAGATGCTGTGATGTGACTCTTAAAGAGATAAGAGATTTAATTAGGAAGGGTTATACAACCTTAGATGAAATAAAAAGGCTTTCGAGGGCAGGGATGGGACAATGTGAAGGCAAAACCTGTCGAACATTGATAATGCAAGAGATAGCAAAAGCAACAGGCAAAACTATGGAGGATATTGATGTTCCTACTTTTAGACCGCCGATTGTCACAGTTCCTCTTAAATTAATTGTTGAGGAGAGCAGAAATGAAAAATAAAGCAGAAGTAGTTATCATTGGTGGTGGAGTGGTAGGTTGCGCAATTTCATATGAATTAGCAAAGAGAGGCATGAAGGACATTGTTCTCCTTGAGAGAAAATATTTAACTTCCGGTGCCACTGGAAGGTGTGGAGCAGGCGTAAGACAGCAGTGGGGAACAGAGATGAATTTAAAACTCTCTATCGGATCAGTAAAGAGATTTGAGACATTAAGAGAAGAATTAGGTTATGATAAAGATATAGAATTTATCCAATCGGGCTATTTCATGCCCGCTTATACTGAAAAGCAGGTGGAGCAATTCAAGAAGAACATAGAACTACAGAGAAAGTTTGGACTAAAAGTTGATTTTCTAACTCCAGAAGAATCAAAAAAAGTTGTTTCCATAGTAAATACAAATGGTTTGCTTGGTGCTACTTTTTATGATAAAGATGGTCATTGCAATCCTTTCCATGTAACATATGCTTATTCTGAGGCTGCTAAAAGGTTAGGAGTTGAGATAAACACTTTTACTGAGGTCGTGGGTATAAAGACTGATGGTTATTCAGTTAAAAGTGTTTTAACAAACAAGGGGAAAATTGATTGCAACATTATTGTAAACGCAGCTGGTGGATGGTCACAGATTATCGGACAGATGGCAGGGGTAAAGATTCCAACATATTCTGAACGACATCAAATTTTTGTTACAGAACCAATAGAGCCACTTTTTAGACCTATGGTTATGTCTTTCCACCATAACTTTTATACTCAGCAGGAGCCAAATGGTGCAATATTAATGGGTTTTGGCGACCCCACAGAACCAAAAGATTTTAATCAGGGACATACTTATAAGTTTTTAGAAAATGTCACCACGAGAGTAGTTGAAGTGCTTCCACCATTAGATAAAGCAAGACTTTTAAGACAATGGTCAGGATTATATAATATGTCACCAGACAAAACTCCAATAATAGGAGAGGCGCCAGAACTTAAAAATTTCTATATGGCTTGCGGCTTCTCAGGTCATGGCTTTATGATCTCACCAATGACAGCTACTCTAATAGCACAAATGATATGCGGTGAGGAGCTTTCTATTCCCGAAGTAAAGACAAAACTCGATCTTGAGAGATTTGATAGAGGAGAACTTTTTGTTGAGCCGAGCGTAGTATAATGATTGGTATTTTTGACTCAGGAGTTGGAGGGCTATCAATTTATAGAGAAATTAAAGCGTTAATTCCTGATACGCATTATATTTATTTTTCAGATAATGTGCATTTTCCTTACGGGGAAAAGAGCGAAGAAGAAATTAAAACTTATGCTTACCATATAAGCTCTTTTTTAATTGAAAAAGGAGCAAAGCTTGTAGTTACAGCTTGTAATTCTGCGACTGTGTCTTCAATAAATTATTTAAGGAGTAATTTTTCAGTGCCTTTTGTTGGTGTTGTGCCGCCCGTGAAACCAGCAGTTTTATCCACAAAAAGTGGTAAGATCGCAGTTTTGTTAACTGAAGCTTCTTCCAAAGGAAAGAAATATCAAGAGCTTATTGAAATATGGGCTAACGGTGTAAATGTAATTTCTGTTCAATTTCCTCTCCTTGTTAAGTTGGTCGAGGATGGGATGACAGAAATTTCTTCTATAAAAAGCTATCTCGCTGATAAACTTGAAAGGCTTAAGAATATGGGAGTGGATACGATAGTTTTAGGGTGCACTCATTTTATTTTTTTAAAGGAAATTATTATTTCAATGTTTGGAGACGCTTTTACAGTTTTTGATCCAGCTTTAGGTGTTGCAAAACAAACACTTAAGCTATACTCAGAAATTCAAAACAAAAATCCTCTCCCTGATTCTCAAAATGAGGACTTGTTTTATACTTCAGGTGATGTTGAATCCCTTAGGAGATTTATTAAAACATGGTTAAAATTAGATACCGAAAAAGTCTATAAAATAGATTTAGAATGTTTGAAGATTTAGAGAAAGCCTTAGATGATATAAAGAGACCTCTCTTTTATGAACCTAAAAACAATTTTAAAGACAATTCGGTAATTGGTGGTTTCTCTAATTTTGCCCTAAAGCGACTCTCTGAAGTTAAAAAGAATTTTAATAAGGACAATGAAATAACAGCTTTATTATCGCATCTAATCGAGGTTTTTTCGATTTATAAAGAAAATCCTTCTCGGGATGTTTATTTAAAGATTTTAAATGATATAAAATCAATTGAGAGCTATATCAGCACTAAGGAAAAAAGCACTGATATTCTAGACAAAAAGGAGATAAATCTTGAGGCAGCTCGCTCAATTTTAGTAAAACCAATTCAGTATGTTAAAGGGATAGGTCCCAAAAAAGCAAGCTTACTTGAAAGACTCGGAATATCCACTCTTTTTGATTTACTCTATTATTTTCCAAGAGACTATATCGATAGAAGTAAGATTATTCCGATAAGGTCTGCGAGAGTGGGGGAAGTACAAACTTTTTGCGGGACAATTATTTCAGTTCAGGAATTTAGTAAAAATAAATTTTCTATATTGAAGGTTACAATATACGATGGCACATCTGCCATCACTGGCGTTTTCTTTAATCAGCGTTTTCTTAAGAAAGTTTTTGAGGATCATATTGAAAAATCAGTAATATTTTCAGGAAAAGTATCCTTTAATTACGGTAGTTATGAGATAGATAATGTCGAATATGAATTTGTAGAAGAAAAAAAGGAGACAATCCATACAGGAAGAATTGTCCCAGTGTATAAGCTTACTCAGGGTATTTATCCAAAAGTTTTGCGGGGCATAATTAAAGAAAACCTCGAGAATTATAAAGATTTTTTTTATGAATTTATACCGCCTCAAATACTTTCAAAACTCAATCTTCCTACTCGAAGTGCTGCAATTTATGAATTGCATTTTCCAGTTAATTTTGAGAATCTTGAAAAAGCAAGAAAAAGAATTGTTTTTGAAGAGTTTATACTTGGCCAATATAAGTTGTGCAAGGCAAAGAATCTTTTAAATTCAGAGAAGGGAATCTCTTTTAATGTTAATACTAATGATATTAAGGAATTTGAAGATTCCCTTCCTTTTAAATTAACCGCAGCTCAAAAAAAAGTAATTTCTGAACTGATTAATGATCTAAATTCAGGAAAGCCAATGAATAGATTATTACATGGAGATGTTGGATCTGGAAAAACTGTTATCGCTGGAGCATTAATTTATTTAACAGTAAAAAATGGGTTTCAGGCAGCATTTATGGCTCCGACTGAAATACTTTCTAAGCAGAGCTACATGGTAATAAAAGACCTTCTTTCAAAATTTGGCTTTAAGGTGGAATTACTTGTTAGCGAGATGAAGAGCAAAAAAAAGGAAGAAATCTGTAAAGGGCTTAGGCAAGGATCAATTGATGTAGTTATTGGTACGCACGCCATAATTCAGGAAGATGTTATGTTTGATAGGCTTGCTACAGTAATTGTCGATGAGCAACATAGATTTGGAGTTCGACAGAGGGAAGCTTTAAAGAATAAGGGAATGACCCCTCATATGCTTGTTATGAGCGCAACACCCATTCCGAGAACTGTCGCGATGACGAGATTTGGCGATCTTGATATTTCCGTTCTTAATGAAATGCCGAAAGGAAAAAGAAAAGTAGTGACAAAAATTGTATTGAAAGAGGACAAAAGAGAAGTATACGAATTCGTACGAAAAATAATAAAAGAGGGCGGAAAAACTTATGTAGTATGCCCATTAATTGAAGAATCTTCTTCTATTGATTTAGCCTCTTCAATTGCAAAGGCAGAAGAGCTAAATAAAGTATTTCCCGAGTTTAAAGTAACTTTACTTCACGGAAGAATGAATGTAGAAAAAAAAGAAGAAGCAATGAGGGAGTTTTCAAAAGAGAGCGATATATTGGTATCAACTACGGTTATAGAAGTTGGTATTGATATTCCAGATGCATCAGTAATAATTGTGGAAGATGCACAAAGGTTCGGTCTTGCACAACTTCACCAGTTACGCGGTAGAATCGGTAGAAAATCTCAGGATTCTTATTGTTTTCTTATAGTGGATAGTATCGAAAATTCTAAAAGATTAAAAATACTTGAGGATACAGACTCTGGGTTTATTATCGCAGAGAAGGATCTTGAATTAAGGGGACCTGGAGAATTATTTGGCGAAAAACAACATGGTTATTTTGTAAGGTCATTAGTAGATCTTTCAAAAGATACTCCCTTGCTTGACGAAGCTAAAAAAGCCGCTCAGTTTATTTTAGAAAACCCTAAATTACAAAAACTATTTGAAGAGGAAATAGCTTTTAGAGACCAATTCTTAAAACAGTTTGAAATAATCGAGACTTGTTAATTCTCTTTGTGTATGAGTTAGTTTAGTTTTCTTTAATGTAAGTCAGCCTTCTTTATATAAAACAATCGTTTTGCTTTCCGGGATCCAGTCAACAATAAATTCAAGATTTTGAGCAATAAATTTTAATGGAACAAATGCTCTTTCTTCTTTAATTTGTGGTTTGCATGGAAGAGTAAATTCCTTTCCGTTGACCGTGGTGTTGATTGATTTTACGCTCATTCTTATGGTTTTATCATCTTGAGTAATAATTATTTCTTTTGTATTTGGTATCCACTCAACTTTAGCGCCTATTATTTCTGAAATAAAACGTAGTGGTACCATTGTTGTTTGGCTTTCTTCATCTATGTATGCAGGCGGAGAGCTTAAATTTATCTCTTCTCCATTTACATATACTGTATCGCTGCCAATAGGTATTTTTATAGTAAGTTGAGTTTTTTTTGTCGGCAAAGATGGTTGTTGCTTAGTTCCTGGAAGATTTGCACAACTTGAAATATTTAATACAAGAAGCAAAGCAATTAAACCAAATAAAAACTTACGTATATTCATTTATTATTCCTCCACTTTTATTATCTCTTAAGTGTTCATTCAAATAATTCTTTTTAAATGTTAATATTATACTTAAATATCAATTAACCAAAAGAAAATTATAAACTAAAAGAAAATAAATTTGTTAATTTAAAAAATTTATAAAAATATTTGACAAAAAATGTAATTTCAATAATATATAAAAGTTAATCGGTCGGGCCGTTAGCTCAGCAGGTAGAGCACCTGCCTTTTAAGCAGGGGGTCACAGGTCCGAATCCTGTACGGCTCACATGGCTCCGTCGTCTAACGGTTAGGACACCGCTCTTTCAAGGCGGCAATAGGAGTTCGACTCTCCTCGGGGCTACCATAAATCTCTTTTACAACTAACTCGCTTTTTATATAATTTTCAAAAATTAATTTCAAGCACCATACTCGATTTTTTTGTTTTAATTATTAATTTGTTTATTTAATTTTTTAGTAATTGGAATAGAGTGAGTATTAATATTAATTCTACCAATAGTGGTATATAATATTATAGTGAAATGATAGTTGTTGTTGATTTGACGACAAATTACTTAGTTTTGATAAATTATTCAACTTACTTAGAGTTGTTAATCAATCATGATTAAGATTATCTCGTTTAAAAAAGTGTTAAAAATGAAAATAGGATTTGAATTGAATTTTTCTCAAAAGCTGGACAATGAGTTAAATGATTTTAAGATTAAAAGTAATGAGAAATGTGTGTAAGAGGTAAATAATGGAAAATGCAAAAGAATTTAATAAATATCAGTTTGTTTAAAAAACTATTTATTTCTTTATTGGTTATACTCTTTCTCTCTGGTTGCGCCATACAGGGTGAAAATCCTAGTAAGCACATAGAAGAGAGATTTAATCTATCAATGGATCCGAGGATTGAGCTTTTAGGAACAATAAAGATTTTAAGTGACTTTAAGGCAAGTTCAAATAACTGCGCACTACTTAATACTGTTTATAAAATGAATGTTGTTAGGTATTTTGAACCATATAAAGATGATCAGGCTGTAATATTTTATGAGGAACTTTCAAAGTCCCCTCTTAAAGACTCATTATTATTAAATTTGATGCTTCTTCTATCCAATCCACCAAACCTTGAAGTAGAAATTCCTCTATCTGGTTTGCAACTTATTGAAGGTATATCATATGAGGATTTAGACCAATTTATCACGAAGCTAAGGGAATTTTCAATCAAATCAAACTTTAATAATTTTATTAATTCTCAAAAAGAGTTAATTAATCAATTTGTGTCAATACAGAGAAATGCTGTATTAAATAATGTGAAAGATATCTTAAAAGTTGAAGAATATTTTGGAAAAGAACAAAATAGCTACAATGTAATTGTTACTCCGCTAATCCTCTATGAGAGATATATCTACTTTTTTCAAAATGATTTAGAGGATAATAACGGAAAAATGGATATATACCTGATTGCTGGGATTTCCAAAGTAATTAATGGTTACCCCAGTTTTGGCGAGGAAGACGAGTATAGAGAGATAATATATTCTAAAGTAACTCACTCTTTTGTTGATCCTGTAACTGAGAAGCATAATAATGAGATTTCTGAATATTCTTACCTTTTCGATCCAATTGCTAAAAGTATGGAAAAGCAAAACATTTTGAGCTGGGATGAATGCGTAAATGAGCACATTGTTAAAGCTATTGAGTTAGAACTTAATGAATTAACTAATGATGCAATCGAGGAGAAAATAAAAAATATTGAGGCAGATGGTTTTATTTACATTAGACAATTATATAAAACTATTAAAAGATATAATTTAAATAGGGATAAATATAAAACATTTGAGGATTTTTACCCTGAGATTATTAAATCCTTTGAAGGAGTATGACTCATAAATGAAAGCTCTTTTATTAAATAAAATTACCAAAGTAGAAGATAAACCTTTAGAATTAGTAGAATTACCTGTTCCTGAGCCTTTAAATAGTGAAATCTTAATAAAGGTTTTAACTTGTGGCGTGTGTCACACAGACATTGATGAGATTGAGGGCAGATGTATGCCCAAATTGCCAGTAATATTGGGGCATCAAATTGTTGGAAGAGTTGAAAGCCTTGGGCAAGATGTACACAAATTTAAGATTGGTGATAGGGTTGGTGTTGCATGGATTTACTCTTCATGCGGGAAGTGCAATTTTTGCCTTGAAGGTAGAGAAAACTTATGTGAGAATTTTAAAGCTACTGGTTGTCATGCAAATGGTGGTTATGCAGAATATACAGTTGTCCCAGAGGAGTACGCTTACAAAATTCCTGATAACTTTAGTTCTGAGGAGGCAGCCCCTCTTTTATGTGCAGGAGTTATCGGATACAGGGCTTTAAGACTAACGGGTATAAAGAATGATGAAAGCTTAGGACTTTTTGGATTTGGTGCATCTGCTCATATTGTTATTCAAATTGTCAAATATTTATACCCTGACTCTAAGGTGTATGTTTTTACGAGAAAAGGGCAAACTGAACATCAAGAACTTGCAAAGAAATTAGGTGCCTATTGGATAGGAACAACTGAAGAGGATTCACCCGAAAAGTTAAACTATGCAATTGATTTTACACCAGCATGGAAGCCTATAACTGTTGCTTTAAGAAACATTATGCCCGGAGGAAGATTGGTTATAAATGCAATAAGGAAAGAAGAGGGGGATAAAGCTGCTCTTTTAAACTTAGATTATGGAAGGGACTTATGGCTCGAAAAGGAGATAAAAAGTACAGCCAATGTAACAAGAAGAGATGCAGAAGAATTTTTAGAAATAGCTTCTAAAATTCCAATTAAGCCTAAAGTTCAGGTTTTTGACTTGGAAAACGCAAATTATGCTTTGAAACTTCTTAAAGATGGGAAAATTGAAGGGGCTGGAGTATTAAAAATTTCTTAAAGTTTGAAATCTAACGATTATAGTAAATTATTGCTTTTGCATTCCTGATTAGTTGTTCAAGCGTATTTAAGTCATCATCGCATAGTATGGACTGCTTAAGTCTTTTAGCAGCCATTGCGTTGGAATAGAGTGGTTCGAGTTGTTTTAAAAGCTCCTCATAAACTTCAGGGAATTCACCATCTGCCTGTTCATATTCGCCTTTTTCCGATATCGAATAAACATCTTTCCAGATAAGGGCTCTTCCAGCTATCTTAAATCTCTCCTCACATTTAAAATTAGAAGCAGCATATTGAACAATGATTTCAACGGAACCATCTCCATTCAAATCTTTAAATTCAATTTCTAAGCTCTCTCTACCACCTATATCAAGCTTTTTTATTAATTTTCCATTTTCAAGCGAAAAAAGAACCATCGTATCAGGAGAATCACTTATAGAAAGAATGTTTTCTGGTCCTGCAGTAGGGTCCCCTTCTTTATAGGTTACTAAAATAAATAGATTATTAATTGAAAGTTTGCCAATATATGCAAGTTTAGAGAAAAGGTATGCTTTATCGTTTTCTTTGTACGAAGTACTGAGAATAACATCATCATAGGTAAGAATACGAAAATCTTTATTTTCTAAATTAAAAATTGAAAGGTAGTTTTTTGCACAAAAAAGAATATTTTCTTCTTTGGAGGTTTTAGCCTGGTATATGTAGCTTAAATTTGAAAATGGGAATTTAAACTCTGGTTTGTCCACTATATTTCTCTTTAAGAATGTAGGATGAACTCCCATAGTTAATCTTTTTCTATTATTTCCTTCCAACAAATAAATTTCTTTATCGATACTGTATACCAAGAAGTTAAGATTTTGACTTAAGGAATAACCATAGATTGTAGAAGTAAACATTTTTTCTTTTGGTATTTCAAGCAATTTAACCATTTCAAAATTTTTATCAAGCTTAATTAATGCTTCAAAGCTTGGAATATTCTCGATATATTCAGGATTTTTAAACAATGATTTTTGAGGGTTCTGCCGCACTCTTATATATAAGTTATTGCCTGTTAAGTCATACTGATTACAATCATTCATAAAATCTAATATATTTAAATTTACACTTTCTCCAGTTTTAACACTTATTAATTCGTAAGGACGGGAGTAGCTTAATACTAATAAATATTCACCATTTTTAACAAAATAACAGTCATCTTTTAAGTCTCTACCGGGAGAAAAATTTTTAAGTTTTATGATTTGTCTCTCACGATTTAAGCGAACATTGTAGGAGCAAACATATGTTTCCATTTTACTTTTTCTATCTTTACCACTACCTGCAAAGACTTCTTTAAGTCTTAAAAACATAATTGTTTCATTGTCGTTAAGAGGTGTAGGGTAATAATCAAGTTGTTCTGTAAGCTTTATTTCTTTATTAAGAGAAAAATCATATAGAGCTATACCACCTTCTGGTAATGCATAAAAAAGAATTTTTTCAAATGATGGAACTTCTTCTATTATCTTTTTACAGGAAGATGATAAAAGAACAATAGAAAAACATACAATCCAGCAAGCTAATTTCTTTAACTTTCTATTAAACATATTTTACTCTCCATAAAATTATAAATACTTTGTGATAAATTCCACAATGCTTTTAAGTGGATTTATAAAGTTCAATAGTGGCGAGCAATGAAGGGTCTCCTTGCGCGTCATTCACTCGCTTTTTCTTGTCATTCCATCGATTTTACTCGTCATTCCTATGATTCTTCTTGTCATTCCCGCATTTTCCTTTCGTCATTCACTTGATTTTTATTGTCATTCACTTGATTTTAATCGTCATTCAGAGCGATTGCGGGAATCCAGAGAGTTTTAGAAGTATGTTTAGAAATAAGGTCTGGATCCCCGATAAATGATTTCGGGGATGACAGATACGAAGATTCTTCGCTTCGCTCAGAATGACTGTTTGGGGCATCCTGAGGAGTTTCTTTTTAGCGACTGAAGGATCTCCTCGTTTAGGTCATTCCCGCGAAAGCGGGAATCCAGAGAGTTTTAGAAGTATGTTTAGAAATAAGGTCTGGATCCCCGATAAATACATTCGAGGAATGACGCCTCCCCACCGTCACCCTGAGGAGCATCTTCCCAGCGACGAAGGGTCTCCTCTTTTTTACCTTCTATAAGTCAAACTATATAAGGATATTTTATATTTCATAAGGATTTTTAATTTGAGGCACCTATTGCTTTTTAAAAAGATTTTAAGTTAAGTAAGCAAATCATTTAGTTGAAAATAAATGAGTAATATATATAATGAAATTCAAAATGAAGATTAGTAAAATCTATATAGGCTCTGATCATGCTGGATTTAATCTAAAGTCAATTCTTATTGAATATATTGAAAATTTAAATATACAGGTGGAAGATCTTGGGACCTATTCTGATGAAATGGTTGACTATCCCGATTATGGTAGGAAAGTAGCAGAAGCAGTAAAAGAAGATCCATCAAGTTTTGGTGTTTTAGTATGCGGAACAGGGATAGGTATGTCAATAGTGGCAAACAAAGTAAAAGGCATCAGAGCAGCTTCCTGTAGTGAACCATTATCTGCAAAACTATCAAGAGAACACAATAATGCAAATGTCTTATGTCTTGGAGCAAGACTAATAGGAACATTAATGGCAATCGAAGTTTTAAATACATTTATAAATACTGACTTTCTTGAAGACAGGCATCTTCTAAGAGTTAATAAAATTTCCGAAATGGAGGAACAAGGGTAGATTATGATGATGGACGATCTTAAGAATGTTGACCCGGATATTGCTAATGCGTTACAAAAAGAACTTGAAAGACAGAGGGAAAAACTTGAACTTATAGCATCTGAGAATATTGTATCTAAAGCAGTACTACAAGCTTTGGGCTCTGTAGGCACAAATAAATATGCAGAAGGCTATCCTGGAAAAAGGTATTACGGAGGGTGTGAGTTTGTTGATATATTTGAAACTCTTGCAATAGAAAGAGCTAAAATTTTATTTAAGGCAGATCACGCAAATGTTCAGCCTCATTCTGGTGCACAGGCTAATTTATCTGTATATTTTGCTGTACTTAATCCTGGTGATACATTAATGGGGATGAACCTTTCACATGGTGGTCACCTAACTCATGGTCATCCTATATCAATTTCTGGTAAGTATTATAAAGTTGTTCAGTATGGGGTGAACCCTGAAACGGAAACCATTGATTATGATGAGCTTGAAAGATTAGCTATCGAATCAAAGCCAAAAATAATAATATGCGGAGCAAGCGCCTACCCAAGATTTATAGATTTTGAACGATTTTCTAAAGTTGCCAAATCTGTTGGAGCATATTTAATGGCTGATATGGCACATATCGCTGGTCCAATTATAGCAGATCTTCATCCATCTCCAATTCCCTGGACAGATTTTACTACCACTACTACTCATAAAACTTTAAGAGGACCGAGGGGCGGAATGATCCTCTGTAAAGCAGAACATGCAAAGCTTATTGATAAAGCAGTTTTTCCTGGTATTCAAGGAGGACCGCTAATGCATGTAATTGCTGCTAAGGCAGTGGCATTTAAAGAAGCGATGAGTGAAGATTTTAAAGAATACCAGAGGCAAATCCTAAAAAATGCAAAAAGACTTAGTGAAGTATTATCTGAAAAAGGATTAAGAATTGTCTCAGGTGGCACGGATAATCATCTTATGCTTGTAGATTTGCGTCCAATTAATATGACTGGCAAAGAAGGAGAAGCTATTCTTGATTCTGTAAATATTACCGTAAACAAAAATACAATTCCGTTTGATCCAAATCCTCCAACGGTTACAAGTGGCTTACGCATTGGAACACCTGCTGTAACTACGAGGGGTATGAAAGAAAAAGAAATGGAGTTAATAGGAGAACTCATTTATGATGCTCTTACTCATAAAGATGATAATTCCGTTCTTTCTTCTATAGCCTCCAAAGTAAAAGAATTAAATGCAAAATTTCCTATATATGATGGATTAAGCTATACTTGAGGTATGCAATAAATGAGGCATAATCGAATTTACAAAGGTGAGCATAGCCGATTTAGGAAAATTCTCTTTGTAACTTGTTCCAAAGAATGCGTGTATTCATTTTAGTGAAATAAAATTTATGAGCAAAGGATGGTAATTAAAATGGTTGGATGGATTATTTTAATTATTGTTTTGGTGATCGGACTGTATATTCTCATAAAGTATAATAGCTTTATTGTTTTACGAAATAGAATTCAAAATGCTTGGGCACAAATAAATGTAGAGTTAAAAAGAAGATATGATTTAATTCCAAACCTCATAAATACTGTTAAAGGTTATATGCAGTACGAGAAAGAGGTTCTTGAAAATGTTGTAAAAGCCAGATCTCAAGCAATTGAAGCAAAGTCAGTTAAAGAACAAGGTGAAGCTGAGACACAGCTTACTAAAGCTTTAAGAACGCTTTTTGCAGTTATGGAAAATTACCCTGAACTTAAAGCTAATGAAAATGTTATGAGGCTTCAAGAGGAATTAACTTCTACAGAAAATAGAATTGCTTTTTCAAGACAGTTTTATAATGATATTGTTATGCGTTACAATGCAGGTATTCAGGTTTTCCCTGCAAATATAATTGCGCGTATGTTTAATTTCAAGGGCGAAGAATATTTTGAAATTGATCTTCCCGAAGAGAAGGAGGTGCCAAAAGTAAATCTTGGTTTATGATGAAATAGCAAAAAATAGAAGAAAATCTTTTTTTCTTCTCATATTATTTTCAATTTTTACTGTTCTTATATGTTATTTTATAGGTGCAGCATGGTTTGGAAGTGGTTTAGGGGGGTTAGTCTTTGGATTTGTAATTTCTTTGACAATGTCACTTGTTAGCTTTTATACAGGCGATAAAGTGGTTCTTTCCTCTGTAGGAGCAAGAGAAATTAGCAGAGATGAATATCCAGTACTTTACAATGTTACTGAAGAATTATGTATTGCAGCCGGAATACCTATGCCAAAAATTTATGTTGTTCCTGATCCATCGCCTAATGCTTTTGCAACTGGAAGGAATTTAGAGAACGCTAAAATAGCTGTAAATGAAGGACTTTTAAAAATATTAAACAGAGAAGAGCTTCAGGGTGTTATTGCTCATGAGCTTTCACATATAAAGAATAATGATATTATGTTTGCAACAATTGTTTCAGTTCTATTAGGAATGATAATAATTTTATCGACTGTGTTTAGAAGAACGTTTTGGTGGGGAGGTGGAGATAGGGATAGAGATAGCGGTGGAGTAATATTAGTTTTAATTGGTTTATTATTGGCAATTTTTGCACCAATAGCAGCAAAACTTATACAATTATCTCTTTCAAGAAATAGAGAATATCTTGCTGATGCAAGTGCAGCGCTAATTACTCGCAATCCATTGGGTCTGGCAAGCGCATTAAAAAAAATATCTGGCACTAAAGTTGTTTCAAGAACGGTTAATGATGCTGTCGCACCTCTCTATATTGCTGAACCATTTAAAGGTATTGATGTTAAAAATCTCTTTTCAACACATCCGCCAATTGAAGAAAGAGTTAAACGCCTCGAGGAGATGGCATATGTTAGACAAAGTTTGTAAATTATTTAAAAGGAGGGGTTGTTTATGCTTATAAATATAGCAAAAAACGCAAACCTTTTGGAATTTAGAGAAGAACTTTTTGAAGAAGAAAATATTGATATTTCTAAGTGTTATCAATGTGGTAAATGTACGGCAGGTTGTCCAATGAATTATCTTATGGATATCCCACCTTCTCAAGTTATTCGTTTCTGTCAACTTGGGCTTAAGGACAAAGTTCTCAATTCAAGAGCTATATGGTTTTGTGTTTTTTGTGAGACCTGTAGTACTCGCTGTCCACAAGATGTAGATATAAAAGGTGTTATGGATGCATTTAGAAGAATGGCAGTAAAGGAAGGAATTACAGAAAAAGCCCCTGATGTTGATATATTCCAAAGAGCTTTTTCCGGTTCTATTTATTCATTTGGCAGGGTATATGAGCCCGGAATGATTATAAATTTTAATTTGCGCTCAGGAAAATTATTCAAGGATGTAAATTTATTTCCACTTATGCTTTTAAAGAGAAAAATCAACCTTAAGCCCACTCCTAAAAGGGTTAAAGAGGTAAGAGAGGTATTTAAGAAAGTAAATAGAATTAGAAAGGAAAAGGTGTAAACGACAATGGATTATGCATATTATCCAGGTTGCTCGTTGGAGTCAACCTCTCCAGATTTTAATGAATCAACAAAAGCACTTATTAATTTTTTGGAACTTGAAATTGATGAAATACCTGATTGGACTTGTTGTGGAGCAAGCGCACTTCACCCCCAAGATAAACTCTTATCAGTTGCTCTCCCAGCTCTAACAATTGAATCCGCTAATAAGATAAAAAAAGATATAATGGTTCAATGTCCAGCTTGTTTAGCTCATCTTAAAGAGTCAAGGAATACAATTGCTGAAGGTGGAAAATTGGCAGAAGAACTTTCGAAAGTACTCGAAGGTCATGATATTTCACCAAATATTAAAATAAAACATTTTTCAGAAATTCTTTTGGAAGAATATGGTTTAGAAAATCTAAAAGAAGAAGTTGTTAGAAAGTTAGATGGGTTAAAAATTGTCTGCTATTATGGTTGCGTAATTGTACGCCCTAAAAAGCTTATGCAATATGATGACCCAGAAAACCCAACAATTATGGATAAACTTATCTCCGTTACAGGTGCAGAAGTCCTTGACTGGCCATTTAAAACAAGGTGTTGTGGAGCAAGTTACTCAATTTCAAAAGTGGATGTTGTATATGATTTAACCTATGAAATTCTATCAATGGCAAAAAAGGTTTCTGCTAATGCTATCTCTGTCTTGTGTCCATTATGTCATGTGAACTTAGATCTAAGGCAGAAAGCTATAGAACAACGCTATGGTGAGAAATTTAATTTACCAATTTTTTACTATACTCAACTCTTAGGACTATCTTTTGGGATTGATCCTAATGAGTTAGCTTTAGATAGGCTGTTTGTTTCTCCTTTTCCACTGTTAGAGAGTAATAATTTGATTTAGAGAGGTGTAAAAAGTGGCAAGAATAGGTGTTTTTGTATGTTGGTGTGGATCAAATATTGCTGAAACAGTTGATGTAGAAAAAGTGTCTCAAGCGTCTGCACAAATACCTGGTGTGGTTTATTCGGTAGATTATAAGTATATGTGCTCCGACCCTGGACAGGATATGATTAAAAAAGCTATTGTTGAATATAAACTTACAGGAGTCGTTGTTGCTTCATGTTCTCCACGAATGCATGAAGTAACTTTCAGAAGAGCAGCAAGCGAGGCAGGCCTTAATCCTTATATGCTTGAAATGGCAAACATTAGGGAGCATTGCTCATGGGTTCACAATAATAAAGAGGAAGCTACAAAAAAGGCAATAGATTTAGTGCGAATGATGGTAGAAAAAGTGAAAAGGAACCAACCTCTTACAAATATAAAGATCCCTGTTACAAAAAAAGCTCTTGTAATTGGGGGAGGAGTGGCTGGGATACAAGCTGCACTTGATATTGCAAACGGAGGCATTAAAACAATTCTCCTTGATAAGGAACCCTCAATCGGTGGACATATGTCAATGCTTGATGAGACTTTTCCCACTCTTGACTGTTCTCAATGCATCCTTACTCCTAAAATGGTTGAAGTTTCTCAAAATCCAAATATTGAAATTGTAACATACTCTGAGATTGAAAAGGTTTCAGGTTTTGTTGGTAATTTTAAAGTGAGCATTAGGAAAAAGGCAAGGTATGTTGACCCTAAAGAGTGCACTGGTTGTGGAATTTGCTGGAGCAAATGTCCTATCTCAGTTCCTTCTGAATTTGAACAGGGCCTTGGCAAGAGAAAGGCGATTTATGTGCCTTTCCCTCAAGCGGTTCCAAATAAACCTGTTATTGATGTCGAACATTGCACTTATTTTACTTCTGGTGGCAAAAGATGTAAGATATGTCAGAAAGTTTGTCCAAAACAGTGTATAAACTTTGAAGATAAAGAAGAAATTATTGAAGAAGAAGTCGGAGCCATAGTTGTTGCTACAGGTTATGACATTATGCCTACTTCTGAGTTTGGCGAATATGGATATGGAAAATATGCTGATGTTGTAACATCTCTACAATTTGAAAGAATGGTTTGTGCTTCAGGACCTACTCTTGGAGATTTACAGAGACCATCTGATGGCAAAAAGCCAGAAACCGTTGTTTTCATTCAATGTGTTGGCTCGAGGGATCCAGCTCATTATTATCCATATTGTTCAAAAATTTGCTGTATGTATACAGCCAAGCAGACTATACTGTACAGACATAAAGTTCCAAACGGAAATGCTTATGTATTTTATATCGATATAAGAGCTAATGGTAAAAACTATGAAGAATTTGTTAGAAGAGCAATAGAAGAAGAGGAGGCCCAATACCTGAGAGGTAGAGTATCAACTGTCTATAAGGATGGAGAAGACCTTGTTGTAGAAGGCGCAGATACACTAACCAATTCTCAGGTTAAAATAAGAGCAGATCTGGTAGTGCTTGCTACAGCAATGGTGCCCCCTAAAGGAATAAAGGAACTCGCACAGAAGTTGGGAATTGGATATGATCAGTATGGCTTTCTTACTGAGGCACACCCTAAACTCAGACCTGTTGAAACTTCAACTGCAGGTATTTATCTTGCTGGAGCTTGTGTAAGCCCAAGAGATATTCCTGATTCGGTATCTGAAGGAAGTGGCGCTGCAGCAAAAGTTTTGGGGCTTTTATCAAAAGATGAATTTGAGAAAGAGGGAGTTGTAGCTAAAGTTAATGAAATTACCTGTACAGGCTGTAAGAATTGCATAACAATTTGTCCATATAGAGCAATTACCCTTAAAGACATAAAAGACAGACAAGGAAATTTGATAAAGCAAGTTGCAGAAGTTAATCCTGGACTTTGTACAGGTTGCGGTACTTGTACTCCAACATGCCCTTCGCGAAGCATAGACCTTCAAGGATTTACAGATGAAGAGCTTTATGCTGAGATAAATGCTTTAGCAGAACTATAAGGAGAGAGATATGAGCGAAGAAACCTTTGAACCTAAAATTGTTGCGTTTGTGTGTAATTGGTGTACCTATGCAGGTGCTGATCTTGCTGGTACCTCAAGATTTAAGTATGAACCATGCGTTAGAATTATTAAAACTCCATGCTCTGGAAGAATTGATCCAATGTTTATTGTGCATACATTCGAAAGTGGCGCAGATGGAATTATAATTTCAGGCTGCCATCCAAATGATTGTCATTACAATGGGGGCAATTTTAATGCTCGAAGAAAGTTTATAGTAATGAGAAGGCTTCTTTCTCAACTTGGTGTCGATGTCGAGCGTGTCACATTCACATGGTGCTCAGCTTCTGAAGGTAAAAAGTTTGCTGATCTAATAAATGAGGTAACAGAAAAGATTAGAAAACTTGGACCTTACAGCGACTATCGAAAACTCGATTTAGAGGTGAGGTAAAATATATGAAGGAATTGATTGATAAAGCAAAGGAACTTCTTTCAAAAGGTGAAGTTAACTTAATAATTGGTTATGAAAAAATTGATTCTAATAGCAACACTACAAGACCTCTTTTTATCAGAAATGAGTCTCAGGCAGAAAAACTTGTTTTTGACAAATATTGCGTAAATAACCTCTCCACTTATCTAAAAAGGGAAGAAACACGCAATATTGGTAATATTGGAATTGTAGCAAAGGGTTGTGACATTCGTTCAATTGTTGGTCTTATTCAGGAGAATCAGATCTTGAAAGATAGGGTTTATATAATAGGAATGAGATGTAATGGAGTGGTTAAAGGTAAAGAGCCAGACTTTGAGTCTCTTTCGAGCAAATGTAAATACTGCAAGGTTCATAATCCTCATCTTTCTGATGCTGTTTTAGGAGAAGCAGTTGATGAAACCTTAAGTAAAGATCAAAAAATAAGATTCGATGATGTTTCCGAATTCAATAAACTATCAAGAGAAGAAAAGTGGAGATTCTGGGAAGAGCAGTTTTCCAAGTGTATTAAATGTTATGCATGCAGGCAGGCATGTCCTTTATGCTACTGTAATCGATGCATAGTAGACCTTAACATGCCACAGTGGATTGATCCTCGTTCTAACCCGAAGGGCAATTTTGCTTGGAATATTGTAAGGGCTTATCATCTTGCCGGAAGATGTATTGATTGTGGCGAATGCGAAAGAGTTTGCCCTGCTGGTATTCCGCTCATGCTATTGAATAGAACCCTATTAGAAGAAGTTGGGGAGAAATTCAATTATGAGCCTGGTTTTGATACTGAAGTAAAACCACCTTTAACAGTTTTTAATCCTAATGATTTAGCTGAGTTTATTAAGTGAGGGGGATGAACAATGAAAGAAACATACATAACCTATAGGGGTATAAAAGATTTATTGAAGGATCTTTCAGGCAAAGAAAATACAGAAGTTTTTGGTCCAGTAGTTAAAGATGGCTCACCCTACATTACTAAAATTAATGAAGAATCAGAGATTACATTAGACTATTTTATTACCGTTAACTCTATTAAAGAAGCTTTATTCCCAAGATATGAACCCATTTTAAAATATACAATTTCAAAAGACGAAGTTAAACTTATTGATCCAGAAGTAGATAAAAAAATTATTATTTTTGGCGGACATCCATGTGATGCTGCATCCATACCCTTAATGGATAAACTGTTTTCATGGGACTATAACGATAAATTTTTCTTAAAAAGAAAAGAAAATTCCTTAATGATTACTCTTGCCTGTGAAGAATTTGATAAATATTGCTTTTGCACTACTGTCGGAAATTCTCCAAAAGGGGAGAAGGGCTCTGATATTCTTCTTGAAAGGGTAAGTGATGAAGCTTTTCGTGTTAAGGCTATAACTGAGGAGGGGAAAAAGTTTGTAGAAGAAAATAAAAGCTTTTTTGTACAAGAGGTTAATATTGATAAGAAATTTCCTAAAATAACAGATAAGGATTTACAAATTAAGTTTGATAGGAATAAAGTTAAAAAGTGGATTGAAGGAAACTTTGAAGATCCTTTATGGAAGGAAATGACTGAAAATTGCTGGAGTTGTGCAGCATGCACTTTTGTTTGCCCAACATGTCATTGTTTTGACATTACTGATAATGCTTCAATGTGGAGGGGTATTAGGACGAAAAACTGGGATGCCTGCACTCTACCAGTTTTTACCTTACATGCTTCAGGACATAATCCAAGAGAATTTTATTTCCAAAGATATAGGCAAAGAATAGCTCATAAATATAGTTATTACGTTGACCTTTTCTCTGATGTTTCATGCACAGGCTGCGGGAGATGCAGTAGAGTTTGCGGGGCTGGTATAAATATATCAGAGGTTTTAAGCACAATTTCTTCTGCAAGTTCTTCTTTAGAAACAGCGAAAAAGGATTAAGAAGGGGGTTTTAATACAGAAAATGGAAGAAAATATTTACTTACCATACCTAATGAGAATCACAGATATTATTGATGAGACCTATGATACAAAGACATTTAAGCTTGAGTTTGTAAATAAAGAGGATGGAGAAAAGTTTGATTTTAAAGCCGGACAATTTGGTTTATATTCCGCGTTTACAGCAGGTGAATCCACTTTTTGTATAGCTTCTCCTCCAACAAGGAAAGATTACATTGAATGTACTTTTAGAAGGATTGGAAGAGTTACAAAAGCTCTTAGTAATTTAAATGCGGGCGATATAGTTGGGTTTAGAGGTCCTTATGGTAATTACTTTCCTGTAGATTCAGAGTTTAAGGGCAAAAATATACTCTTTGTAGCTGGAGGAATAGGACTTGCCCCTGTTAGATGTGTCATATGGAATGTATTGGATTTACGAGATAATTTTAAAGATGTAGCAATTGTTTATGGAGCGAGGACAGTTGAAGACCTTGTTTACAAAAGGGAGTTAAAAGAATGGGAAGAAAGAAGCGATGTAAAGCTAATCAAAACTGTTGATCCAGGTGGAGAAAACTCAGATTGGGATGGGAAAATTGGTTTTGTTCCAACTGTTTTAGAACAGTCTGGTTTAAAAGGAGATAATAATAGTGTAGCCATTGTTTGTGGACCACCAATTATGATAAAACTCACAATACCTGTTCTTAAAAAGATTGGTTTTTCTTCTGATAAAATCTATACTACTCTTGAAAACAAAATGAAATGCGGTCTTGGTAAATGCGGTAGATGCAATGTTGGCAATTTTTATATTTGCAAGCATGGTCCCGTTGTAACTGCCTCAAAACTTGAAACTTTACCTGAAGAATATTAAAATTTTAATCAGATAGTTAAATCCTTTTAAAAAAGGAAGGTGCGAAGAATGTATAAGAAGATAAGTTCATTTATTATTTTATTTATTATCTTTGTAACTTTTTCGATACCTTTTTCATATACTCAAGCCGAAGAATCTTCTTCTGTCTGGCTTGAACCGCAAAAATACAAAGTTTTTGGATTAGATAAATTTGGAAAAATCGAATTTAAAGATGATGACCCATACATTACACTAAAAGAAATTAAAGAAGTTAAAGAGGCTATTAATATTTCTCCACAATGGCTTAAAGATGAGCTTTCAAAACAGTTTTATGACATGTTCAGGCGTCCCATTGATATTGGTGACAATGCAACAATAGCAACGGGAGATATAAATGGGGATGGATACCCTGATATTATTGCTGGTGGGAAAAATGCTCTTTTAGTATTTATTAATACAAAAGCTCCATTTTCTTTATCTCTTCTTAAGCTTAAATCTATTGAATTCCCTGATTTCGTAGATAAAGAGATTAATCCGTCACTTTTTGATATGGATAATGATGGTTTTTGTGACTTAATAGTTGGAGTAGAAAATAAGGTTTATCTACTTAAAAATGAGGGAGTAAAAGAAAATCCTTCTTTTAAAGCTCCTGAGCTAATTTTTGAAGCACAGGTGAAAGATGAATCTAAAGAAAATCTTACTCCTGCAGTATTTAAGCTCGATAATAATATAGTTATGGTCTTAGGTTATGCGGAGGGGACCATGACTCTTCTTAAGAATGTCGAAAATAAATGGATTGAAGATAAAGAATTTTTTAAAGTATGGGAAGAAAAGTGGTCTGATGATGAGAAAACTCCATGGGAGAAAAAAGGTATAGTTGTCCCTGGGAATGCTGCTCCATCAGTGTATCCATTAGATGATGGAAGTTATTTATTGGTTATTGGAAGTGGTGTCGGTACACTCAAAACCTATAGAATTACAAAAACTGCTCAGGACTACATTATTCAGACCTTTGATATTATTCCCCAGTTTGAGGCAGGGAATTTCTTATCACCAGCTTTTATTGATGTGAATGGTGATACAAGGGTTGATTTGTTGCTTGGTTTAGGAGATGGAACTCTTTCCTACATTTTAAATTATGGAAGCTTTAAGGAACTTAAATTTCTTCCTTTAAATTCAGGGGCTGAGAAAAATCCTTTAAATGACTTCTTTGGCGGCTCGGGCTATTTTAGACCGTGTGATCCGCTATATGCTTATGGATATAATGAGGATCAAATATTGAAAGTGGCTAACTTTATAAAGAGCGTTGATAAAGCTTATCTTGATGAGGTTCTCTATTGTATTGCTAACTTTCAGGTAGAGGATTTGCTTGCTTATGCAAAGGCAGATTTACTTAACCTATTGGTTGAGAACGCCAAAGATATTTACGAAATATCGGAGAAGCTTCCCTATGTTAAAATAAAGGAATATTCTGATTATACAACTCTTGAATATGCAACCGATGATGGCTTTAAGGAAATGCCAAAAGAAATCTATTATAAATACCTTGTTATGCTTAATAGATACTTATGTGTTCCTACTGCTTATGAAAGATTGTATGAAAAAAACTTTTATAGGACCTTCCTGCCATATGATACTCTTTATGGAAAGGCTTTATTTGATGCTGTCAAAGATTCAAAAACTCTCTATGATGCAGCTTATAATGTAGATAAGTGGCTTAGGGTGGATATTGGTGGAATATGGCATACAGGAGAAAAGCCAACCGGCTGGTATAACATCTATAAAAATTTACTTAATAAGGATAAAGGTATATGGTGCGGCGAGTGGTCAATAATTTATGAAGCTGCTGCAAGAGCAGTAAATATACCCACTATAATAATAGTGGCTCTTGGCGAAGACCATCAATTTAATAATTTTTGGGCAGATAGCTGGCATCATGTGGATGCTTCTTCTGGAACTCCTGGAGAAGATGGTAGCTGGAAAGAATTTTTTGATGATTCCTTAATCTATTACAGACAGTGGGGTGGAAGAATCTTTTCCTGGCCCATGGAGTGGGAAGGTGATGGAAAATATGACCATATCTGGCGTTCAGAGGTTTCCTATAATCCACCTGAACTTTTGTCTGATTTAACTTTTTATGTAACTGATAAATCTGGCACACCCATAGATGGTGCAAGAGTGGAGCTATGGAGCCATTGGCCTATGGAAGGAGAAAACCCATATTCAACTGTTCCCTTTATTTCTGCAATTGGCTATACGGACAGCAGTGGTTATGTGACTATTAAAAATGTAGGGCATCAGGATTTTACAGCTTATGTTGTATCGAGAATTGGTTCTGTAAATTTCTTTTTAGGTTTAAAAGAAAAAAAAGGTGGAAAGTATTCATTTAACGCCAAAATTCCTGCTACTCTACCAGAACTTTTTAAGTATAAAGGCATCTCTAAGCCAAACTTTGACCCAACTCCTAAAAAAGTAGAAATAATCCTAAGAATAGGAAGTCCCTATGTTACAATAAATAACGAGGTGCAACCTGCTCTTGAGGCGACACCTTTTATCTTTAATGGCAGAACAATGGTTCCAGTAAGGTTGATTGCTGAAGCATTTGGTGCAGTAGTTGATTGGGAGCAAGCTACAAAAGGTATAACAATAAAACTTAATGATAAAGTTATTTCTATGCAAGTTGACAATACAACTGCTACTATTAACGGAGAGAGTCTTACGTTAGATGCTCCACCAGTTATTAGGAATAACAGGACATTTGTTCCAATAAGATTCATTGCTGAAAACTTTGGCTGTGAAGTAAATTGGGATAAATACACTGAAACTATAACTATTCTTTATTATATTCCACCTAAAGGTATAGAAGTGAAGCTTAATTTAGAAGCTATAAATTTCTTTCAGGGCAACTATCACTGGATAGATGCCTACAATACATCTTTAAAATATGTTGATTATTGGAAGCAAGATACAGGAGACCTCGACATCCTAATCCTTTCAGAGGAGGAATTTCATAACTTTTTACTAGGTCTTAATTTAAATAGAGGAGACTTTTTTAAATTATCCGGTTTAGCTACAAATATTATAAATCATATTCCGGAAGATGGCTCGTACTGCATAGTAGTTTTTAACCCAGGCTTTGCAACATCAATAGAATTTAAAATTAAGTAGAAATATTTAGAGGATTTTTATATTTTAAATAATTAGGAGGCAAAAGATGAAAAAATTAAAAGTTTTGGTGTCTCTTTTTGTAGTATTTTCTGTTTTGATTGGCTCTGTTTTCGCTGGGAATTTTTCTGTGATGGGCAGAGAAATACTTGACCACAAAGTTGCTGGATATGGTCCACTAATGGGGGATTTACTTCTTCCTACTTCTGTTAAGTTTGATAGTAAATATTTCTATGTTATGGATTCATTTGGGATTTCGCTCTTTGATGTTAAAAGTAAAGATTTTGTTAAAGAGATAAAAATTGATATAGGATATTCTGAGATTATTACAAATAACTTTAATGTAAATAATTTTCTGTATCTTTTACAGGCACTAAAGAGTACATCTGATCCATCTATTTTAATTAAATCATTCTCCTCCCCCTTGGAAAAAATTAATTATATTCCAACTATTGATTTTGCTCTTGATTCTAAGGGTCTGATTTATGTTCTTGGATTTAACGGAATAAATATTTATGAAACGCAGAATGGTGAGAGAGTTGGTAAAATTGATATTAATTTCTTGCCAGAAGAGGTTGATACTAAAAATTTAAGCTCAAGAATTGCGTCTTTTAAGATTTATAATGATAACATTTATTTTCTTTTCTCAGAGATCGCTTACTTAGAAGAAGAAATTGTTACGAAAGTGATTCTTTATAAACTCGATCTGAGCGGAAAGATTTTATCAGAAACATCATTAACTTCTCCTTCAGAAGAAGCTACTTTGTTTATACCAATGGACTTTGCTATTTCTAAGAATGAATTAATTGGGGTAATTTCTCCCGGTAGTTTAATTATATATTCTGAGAGTGGTGAATATCTTTGTTCTTATGAATCGATTAGCGAAGAAGATTCATCATTTATTCCATTATCTCTTGATTTTATGGGTGAAACTATATTTACTACAGGATTTGCGATTGGGTTTATGATGATGCCTGCCGAAAGGACCTCTATTTTTAAGTTTGATTTGGAGAAAAGCGAAGAAGGTAAATATACTCTTAAAGAAGCCGGGAAAATTGAAGATGAGAATTTTGGTTTCTTAGGAATAGATATTTATTTGAGAGATGAAGGGATAGCGCTACTTACTACGGGAAAGCTTGCAAATCTGCTATCCTTCAGAGCTCTTCTTATTTCAAAAGATAATGTTTCTAACTACGGTAAGTTCACTGATTCAGAAGGGCAAATCTATGGTTCTATTTCATTTGCTGTGTCAAGTGATGGAAGCCTTTACGAAACTAATTTACTCTCTCCATTTATTGATGTCTTTAATAAGAATGGTGAGTTTACAAAAAGGATAGAGATTGATACAAAAGTAGTAAGCTCCATTATGGGTGTGCTTACATTACCTCCTACAATTATTGATATGGAAATTTACGGAGATAGCCTTTATATCTATAATCTGTTTCCAACCAATATAAGTAAGTATTCAATTAAAGATGATGAGTGGAGCACACTTTGGGCGGATCAGATGATGTCTACGGACTTATTGAGTTTCTTACCGTTAGATATGAAAGTTTATGAAGACAATGTCTATTTACTTGGTTCAATTAAAGACAGTCCTACCTTAAATATTATTTCTCAGGCTGGAGAAATTGAGGAAGAAGAGCTTACAATAACTCCCGAACAATATAAGCCCGAGCTATCTCCTTGGTGGTTAGGATTATGCATAAATGATAGTGAATACCAAATACTTGATGGAATTAATAAATCCATTCTTATTTTTGATAGAAGTACTAAAGAATTAAAAAATGTTGTTAATCTCTCAAAAGAGCTTGCAATTTATACTTCAATCGATACTTTTCCAGATGGTAGCTGGCTAATAACTGATGTTTTATATAATTCTATGTTAAATTACGGGGCAGATGGCAAGTTTATTGAAAAAATTGTTGGGAACGCTGGTTTTGTACCAAGAAAGATAAATAAAGAAACTTATAAAACTGAACCAGAAAAGTTTTTTGGTCTTGTTAGGGCAAAATATGCTTCAGACGCAATTTATGCTAATGATTTCTTTAATTTTAGATATCATATCATTACATTTAAAGAAGAAAAAGAGGAAGAAAAAAAGCTTCCAGAAATAAATTTTAATCCCGAGAGTTTAGAGCTAACAAATTTTTCCATAAGAGAAAATAAAGATTTAGTAATTAATTTTACTGTAACTCCCGTGGAAGAAGATTTTGACCTTAATTTGAGTAGTAATGTTTCATGGGTTCAATTTAAGGAAAATTCTATAAAGGCAAGCAAGGGTGAATTTGGTTTAACTATTATAGGTGATAATTTAGAGGGATGGAAAGAAAATATTGGTGTAATTACTATAACTTCTCCTGCTTATCCAGAACTTAAAAAAGATATTCCTGTTAAAGTAGAAGCACACGGTATAATAATAGAATTGACTATAGATGAGCCAGAAGCTTTTGTTATTACTAAGTTAGGAGAACTAAAAGTTTATACTCTCGATGTTCCTCCTACAATCAAAGATGGAAGAACTTTTGTTCCTTTAAGATTCTTTGGGGATGTTGTGGGAGCAGAAGTTCTCTGGGATAATGAAGAGAGAAAGGTTACATATACAAAAAAGGATTGTGTCATAATTCTCTATGTTGATAAAAAAATTGCGTATGTTAACGGAGAAGAGAAGGAGCTTGATGTAGCTCCATTCATAAAAGATGGAAGAACCCTTGTGCCTGTTAGGTTTGTTTCTGAGAATCTTGATTCTTTGGTGGAGTGGAACCCTGATGAGAGAACAGTGAGAATAACTTATCCCAAAAAATGAGATAGTTGAAGAATAAAATAGTAGCTTTCTTAGTAATATACTTCTCATTCGCTGTTTCTGCTTTTGTTTTTCAGTCAATACCGCCATTGGTACCTATTTTAGAAGAGACTTTTAGTTTAACTTCCCTAAAAAGTGGTTTGTTAATGGGTGTCTACTCCATTCTTGGAGTAGTAATTGGTCTTTTTTGTATAGATTTACTGAGGAGGATCAAAGGGAGAAATTTAATAATAACTGCGAATTTCCTCACTCTCATAGGATTAATTTTCCCACTGTATTATAAAACATTTGATTTCCTGCTTATTGGAAGGATATTATCTGGTGGAGGAATGACTCTTCTAACAATTATTTCTCCAACGCTAATCTCAAAATTATTTAGAGATAACGGTAAGGCTTCTCAATTTCTTGGAATTTATTCAACTGCAATGCCTGTTGCTACGATCGCGGCATTTTATTTACTACCAATCTTGGAAAGAGGATTCGGACAATTTTTCTTTTTAAAATTATCATTAATCTTATCAATATTTGTTCTTTTTCTTTCCATTATATTTTATAGAGATAGTGAGGAGGAAAAAGAAGAATTTAAAGTCAATGATGATATTAAATTCAATTGGAAACTAAGTCTTCCGCTTTCTTTTGTGTGGCTTCTGTTCAATGCTGGAGTTTTAAGTTTTATGACGTTTGGATATTCGTTTGCCGTTCAAGAGAAATTTCTTTCTTATGGATTGGCTTCTACAATTGGAAGCTCAACTATGATTGGAGGTCTCCTATTAGGAACATTTACTGGAAACTTATTGGATAGAAAGAAATCATTTGTGGGTTATCTTATAGTAGGTGGATGCTTTATGATAAGTTTAGGTTTTCTCTTATTCTATTTCTCAAAGCTCTATTTCCTTGCAGTAGCTTTTCTTATTATTGGTGGAGGAGTAGTGCCAACATCTGTATTTTCTTTCCCACATATTTTTAACTTAAAGCCATTAGAGAATACATTTGGCGTAATTGCAGCTTTTTTAAGTATTGGTAGTTTTTTAGGACCGTTTATTGTTGGGTTTTTACTTAATCAAGGAAAAGAGCTTTACGCAATTTTGCTCGAGGTATTATTTTTGATATTGGCTGGTATTATAGGAATATTTTATCTAACAAGAGCACAAAGAGCGAGAGAGTAAATGGGCTAAGAAGTGTTGTTAAGAAAACTGTTGTTGCAACGATTTTATAGTTTCCCCCAAGTTCTTTTGCTAATAGAAGAGCATTAAAGGCAGTAGGCATTGCGCTTTCGAGAACCACAACTTTTGCATCTAATCCCTTCAATAAGGGTATGAAAAGGAGTGTTATAATGGCTATAACCGGACCAAGAATCAACCTTTCTCCTACAAGAAGCGAAACACTTTTAGCATTGCTTCTAATATCAATTCTCGAAAGTTCCAAGCCTAAAACTGTGAGTAAAACTGGAATTGCTGCACTATTAAGTGAGACTAAAGTAGAGTCAATTAATTTGGGAAGCGGTGCTTTTGTAATATTTAATGCTAATCCTATTATGAATGCGTAAATAAGAGGAATTTTTAATACCTCTTTTATTGATTCACTAAATGATAATTTTGCCTCCGAAGCGAGGAAAACTCCAAGAGTTGCAGTCATAAGATTAAAGAAAAGAACGTACTCGACTGCTATAATTAACCCTTTTTCTCCATATGTAAGAAGTATTATAGGAAAACCATAATAGCCGCAATTTGTAAATAAAACAGTAAGAAAATGGGCGTTTAATTCACTTTTGTTGATTTTAAAAATTTTGCCTAAAGCAAAAATTAGAACAGCTAAAATTATCTGAATTATAAAGAAAATAATAGCAATTCTACCTAAAGTATCAAATTCTATATTACCTGTTCTTAAAACCTGAATTGTCATTACTGGTGCAAATATATAGAATGCAAGTTTGGAGGCTATATCTGTATCACTTTTCTTAAAGATTTTTCCAAAAATAAAACCTATGATTATTATTGAGAGTACCGGAAGAGCGATATTAAATATATTTCCTATGTAGCTACTCATAGTTTTTTTAAGGATACAAAATTTTAATGAATGTTCAACTTTGCTTTTTCTGTTTGTCGGTTCAAGTTACTTTGCATTTTAAAGTTTGTGTTATGATACCTCAGGAAGACACCCGCCCCGTCATTCCGAGCCACCAAACTGTCATCCCCGAAATCTTTTATCGGGGATCCATTTTTCTTTATTGCTTTCTGGATTCCCATTTTCATGGGAATGACGGGGTGCTTCTGGATTTCTACAATCGCTTGAAATTACATTTTATTGTCATTCCGAAGTGCAACTTTTTGCACAAGTCCTTAAGGAATCTCAGTATCCTGCCCCGTCATTCTGAGCGTAAGCGAAGAATCTCCTCTTTTAATCTTTTCATTATCGTAGAACAGACATTCCTGTCTGTTTCTTTTCTTTTTTTAATTCAAATCTGGGCTTGATGCACAAAATGAAGCAAAAAGAGGAGACCCTTCGTCGCTAAAAAGATGCTCCTCAGGGTGACGAGGGTGGTGAGCGGAGATCCTTACGAAGTAAAATACAGATACGTTCCTCAGAGTGAGGGAGAGGATGTGGACAATATTTCTTCATAATCCTCAAATGCACATATCTGGGATACATATCTTTCTTTGTGGAGTAATACATTTGCACGAAATCACAGTACATAAATAAAATAAAATAAAAAATGAATGAATTTTTACTTACAAGATAATAATAAGAAGATGGAGAAATAGCGAAAAAAAATTTGAAAATAATGCAGTAATCATTATTTTAGAACTTCAGGAATTTCAAGGGTACCATCTTCGTTTTGATAATTTTCCATAATTGCAGCAAGACACCTTCCAACAGCGACTTGAGACCCATTTAATGTATGGACGAACCTTAACTTGCCAGAGTCATCCCTATACTTTATATTTGCTCTTCTTGCCTGAAAATCTTTACAATTAGAGCAAGATGAGATTTCAACATACTTATTAAGCGATGGAAACCATACTTCAATATCAAAAGTCTTTGATGTTGAGAATCCGGTCATATCGCCGGTACATAAGAGTATCACTCTATATGGAAGACTAAGTGCCTGTAGGACACTTTCAGCCTGTGCTACAATTTGAGATAATGCTTCATCGGACTTTTCAGGTTCAGTGAACTGAACAATCTCAACCTTATCAAACTGATGAACCCTTATTAAACCTCTACCCTCTTTTCCTGCAGCTCCAGCCTCTCTCCTGAAGCAGGGTGTATAAGCAACATATTTTAAAGGAAGAGTTGATTTTTCAATGATTTCATTTCTGTGTAAATTAACAAGTGGAACTTCTCCAGTTGGTATTAAAAACAAATCATCTTCTGGGATCCTATAAAGATCATCTTCAAACTTAGGAAGCTGCCCCGAGCCATATAACACTTCCCTTTTTGCAAGAAAAGGTGGTGATATCTCGCAATAACCACTATTTAGTGCAGTTTCAACCATAAAGTTTATAAGTTTTCGAGAAAGTGTTGCCCCTAAACCTCTAAGGCTTACAAATTTAGCACCTGCTAAGTTTGCACCTCTCTCAAAATCAATTATCTCATTAATCTCGCCTATTTCCCAGTGAGGTTTTGGTTCAAAATCAAATTTTCTTACCTCTCCCCATCTCTTAACCTCGACATTCGAAGTTTCATCCACGCCAACCGGAACAGATTCGTCAGGTATATTTGGTAGATTTGAGAGAGCTTTGTTTAAATCCTCTTCAATTTCGACTATTTCATCTTCCAATAGCTTTATTCTTTTAGAAACTTCTTTCATTTCCTCTTTAAGGGAAGATGTATCTGATTTAGCTAACACGAGTTTTCCGATTTCGCTTGATTTCTCATTTCTTATATGTCGTAAATTTTCAAGTTCAGTTAAGGTATCGCGCCTTTTCTTATCGAGCTCTACTATATAATCAATGGTACTTTCATCGACAGCTCTTTTTGAGAGAGCTTTCTTTACTTCTTCTTTATGCTCAACAATCTCTTTTAAATCCAACATTTCAGATTCCTTTTACCATTTATATGCTGTTCATTTTAAAGTATAAATTTTTCTATTCATTTAAAACACAAATATATTTAATTTGTATCTATAAACATCAATAAACTTCATCATGTCCTCCAATATCTATGAGAAAGGCTTCGTTTCCATTAAGGAATTTAAATATCACTCTACAATCATAAACAACACTGAAAACCCAAAGCTCTTTCAATTTTCCAGTCAACTTATGAGTTCTAAGCTTAGAATTAAAGTTAAGCACTTTCTAAATCCTTAAATAGGTCTTTAATGTCTCCACTTTTTGTTAATCCCTTTTTAAGAGCATTGGAGGCTTCTTTAGCTCTTTTAGCTATAGCATCTCTTTTAGACTCAATAAATTGCTTTCTTATAGTTTCTAAAACATATTCTTTATCCTCTAAGGTCAGTGAAGTAAATCCTTCTATTACTTTATTTATTGTTAAAGAGTTCATTGTTTTTCCTCCAAAATAACTTTGATAGTAATTTTTAAAAAAATATAAATATTAATTGTTGAAGAGTATATTTCAAATTTCTTACTTTTCAAATCAAGATTTTAATAATTTATTTTTTAGCTTCTTTATTTTATCACGTAATTTTGCTGCTTCTTCAAACTCAAGCATACTTGCTCTATAGTGCATCTCCTCTTCAAGCTCCTGAATTAAGAGGGTAATGTCTTTGGGATTCTTAACTGAAATTTTATCCTCTTTTACATCATCAAGGTCCAACAAATCTTTTACAGCCTTTCTAATAGAAGCAGGTTCAATATTATATTTTAAATTATATTCAATTTGCTTCTTCCGTCTACGATTAGTCTCCTCTAATGCTTTAGCAATTGAATTAGTTATAGTATCAGCATATAGAATAACTTTACCATTAACATTTCTGGATGCTCTACCGATAGTCTGAATTAGAGAGACTTCCGACCTTAAGAAGCCTTCCTTATCGGCATCCATTATCGCCACTAATGAAACTTCAGGTAAATCCAGCCCTTCTCTTAAAAGATTAATCCCAACAACCGTTGAGTACACTCCACTTCTTAAATCTTTTAAGATCTTGGTTCTTTCAACTGTATCAATATCAGAGTGTAAATATTTAGCCTTTATGCCATGTTCGAGTAGATAATAAGAAAGGTCTTCAGCCATCCGCTTTGTTAGAGTAGTTATAAGAATTCGCTCATCTCTTTCAACTCTTTTATTTATCTCTGCAATAAGGTCATCTATCTGATTTTTAATTGGTCTAACCTCCAATTCAGGATCGATTAGCCCTGTGGGACGTATTATCTGCTCGGTTACATTTTGAGAGATGGAAAGTTCAAATGGTCCTGGTGTAGCAGATACAAATATGCATTTATTAATTTTACTCTCGAATTCATCCCACATTAAAGGTCTATTATCAAGTGCTGAAGGGAGTCTAAAGCCAAATTCAACAAGGGTCTCTTTTCTACTTCTATCCCCCAAATACATACCTTTAATTTGTGGAACTGTTATATGAGATTCATCAATGAATATTAAAAAATCTTTAGGGAAATAATCTAAAATTGTTGAAGGAGTAGCCCCCTTTTCTCTATGGGCAAGATGCCTTGAATAATTCTCTACTCCAGGGCAGGTGCCGGTTTCTAAAAGTAATTCTAAATCATAATTGGTCCTCTGCTCAATTCTTTCTGCCTCTATTAAGCGACCTTTACTTTTAAAGAAAGCAATCCTTTCATTTAGTTCTTCTCTTATCTCGGGAACTGCAGATAAAATTCTTTCATTTGTAGTTACAAACTGCTTTGCCGGGAAAAATGTATATGACCAGATATCTCTAATCTTTTTACCTAAAAGCGGGTTAATAACCACACAGCTAACAATTTCATTATTTGAAAATTCAATTCTCACTGCTTCTTCTTCTTCCTCTGCAGGAAATACATCAACAATATTACCCCTTACCCGAAATGTTCCTCTTTTAAAATCCACATCGTTTCTTTCGTATAGGATTTTTATTAAGGAGCGGGAAAACTGGTCCCTTTTAATCTTTAAGCCTACGTTTACTTTTACGATATTCTCAATGTAATCTCTTGGAGCTTGCCAACCATATATACAGGAAACAGATGCTACAACTATTACATCTCTTCTTTCAATTAAACTTCTAACAGTCGAATGTCTTAATCGCTCAATATCCTCATTAATATCTGCATCCTTTGCAATATACAGGTCGAGACTTGGCACATAAGCTTCTGGCTGATAATAATCATAATAACTTACAAAATATTCAACCCTGTTTTCAGGGAAAAACTCCTTAAGTTCAGAATAAAGTTGCGCTGCTAAAGTTTTATTAGGTGCTATAACAAGAGCAGGGAGATTAACTTTTTCTATTACATTTGCAATAGTAAAAGTTTTACCTGAGCCTGTAACACCCAAAAGCGTTTGATATTTATAATTTTTTTCACTTAAACCAATTGTTAAATCGGAAATTGCACTTGGTTGATCGCCTCTTGGCTTATAAATTGAATGTAGTTTAAACTGATTCATAAGCTAATTCTATAAAATATGTGTTTTTTTAAACTCATTCTTTGAGTATTAAAGGTTTTCTTCTCATATATTTCACAAAGCTCTAATATCATTTAAGTATTCATAAAAATAAATATCATTTCCAAATTCAGCTAAGTCCTCAATTTTATCAGGAACTTGAATTATAAGAATAGAACTGCCTACAATATCTATTAAAATTTTTCTATTCCCTCCAATCTTAATTTATTTCTAACGCTTTTCGGAATAACTATTTGGGCTGTTTTCTTACTTATTTTAACAACTACAGACATTTTAATTAAATCCTCTATTTATTATAAACTAAACCTTCTTTTAATACTATATACTGCTTTTGAAAATAGAACAGAAACACTTTCTTTCTGTATTATCACCATACATCTTGGAAAACTTTAACCTGCATATCTCTCTTGCTCGCATTCTCTATATGGAAGCAAAAGATAAGGACATTCAGTTTTTGAAATAGTGTTCTTTTGGGAGACATAAGAAGGATATTTCTTTTAGCAAAGAAAAGAATCTTAAAATCTTTGTGTTTATGAATATCAAGATATTGTTAAGTTATTTCACATTTATTATTTACTTGAAATTAGACATTTTAAATAAATACAAAGTTAGGTTATTTATATAAATTTAGAAAATGAGCATAAAAAAAATCGAAGTAATGAAATATACGGATGGGGAGGGATTCGAACCCCCGGGACTCATCGCCCACGGCATTTCAAGTGCCGCGCCTTAGACCGCTCGGCCACCCATCCATAACAAAAAGCCATGAAAGAAATGGGAACAATACAATACCCACAGAAAATAATATTGTAGCTAAGAAATAAGGAATATAAATATTTGTCTTAACTGCAACAATTTCCAAGAAATGACCTAAAATTTCTATAATAAATAAAAAAACCAAAGAAACTATAATTCTAATGACTCTTTTCTTATTGAAGATCGTTTTAAAATTTTCTTTGCTTAAAGTAGCAAGCACTAAAGCAATAAATGGTATTATCGGAGTAGCTAACCCTTGAAAAATCGGAATTTCATGGATATAAGGAGCTCTACTCCCATAGAACAAACTTGCCAATAGTTTTACAATTTCAACTTTAAAACTAATATATTGTTTCGCAAAAATTAACCAGATAGCATTAATTATTAAAATCCAAAATAAGAATTTTAAAAAGAATGAAATTAGATAATTATCCTGCGAACCTGTTTTTTTTATATCTTTGCTTTTACTTTTTTGGGGGTTGTTTTGCTCCAATTTATCCACCATAAGAAATAAAATATGACTAAAATTATAAATGTGGTCTGCCAAATAAAAATATGCAGATATTGAAACGCATCATATGACTTCTCTGCAACTGTAATAAGAGTAATTAAACGAGCATAGTTTACTACAAGAGATAATACTCCTCCAAACAATATTCCTAAAAGTTTGTTTTTTAATTTTGCAGGATAAGCAAAAATAAAACCAACCATAATTATGAATGGATAAATCCCTGTGCAATCAGGGATTATTTGTAGTTTTGCTTGTGTGCCAGAAAGCAAAATAATTGTATTTCCTCTTAAAGAGGATCTTATGCCAAATAAATTCAATAATGTATTAGTCGACTTCGCGGTAAAATTTATAAGAGAATTCTCAATACTACTAATAGAAAATAATAAAACAAGCCCAACAATTACCACTATGGCGATAAGACTAAATTTTAAAATATCTTTACTTTCTTTTTTATCCATTTCACCAAACAAAATAAGAAAAATTATTCGGTTTATATTATATTGTTAAATGAAGAAAATCATAGAGAACAGTATTGCTCAAAAAACAAAAATTAATACTTTTCTGAGAATTATTAGGTAAAAGGGAGAGAATATTTATCTAAATAAAACTATGAGCAATTTGTGATTTACAAGAAAATAAAATAAGTCCAACTACAAAATGCTGCTGAGCCTTAAATAAAAAAAATTTATGAGTTTTTTTGATTCGAAAACAGAATAATGATAAACAATATACAACAAATTAAGCGAGACTAAATATCTCTAAAAACAGCAAAGATAGTAATATTACAATAAATTATGACAATTAAAATTTGAGAAAAGATATCCGCAGAGTTAAAAGCAGAGAATGATGCTTTAACGTTCCTTCTCGTCGTTCCGAAAGTGCGGCATTGTTACACTCGTACTGAGGAATTCTCCTGTATCCCGCACCGTCATTGTGAATGTCAGCGAAGAATCTCCTTATTTAATAGATTGAGTGTTTCTTCAAAGGTTTTGCTTCCTAAATTTTCTCCATGCCTTTTTCTGATAGAAAGAGTGTTATTTTCTTTCTCGTTCTTGCCTATTATGGCAATATAAGGAATTTTTTCTTCTTCGGCTCTTCTTATTTTTGAGTTTAATCTTTCGTTTTCTATGTCAGCAAAACATCTAATGCCGTTTTCTTTGAATTTATCTCTGAGATTAATTGTATAGTCATTTACTGTTTCAGATATCGAAAGGATTCTAATTTGTTCAGGAGCTATCCATAATGGCAAATCTCCGCTGTAGTGCTCTAATAGAATGCTTATAAATCTTTCAAGAGAACCAAGAATTGCCCTATGTAGCATAATAGGGGTATGTTCTTTACCATCTTTATCAATGTAAGATAGATTAAATCTTTCTGGAAGATTGAAATCAACTTGAATTGTCGTGCATTGCCATTCTCTCTGAAGGGCATCCTTAATCTTTAGATCTATAGCAGGGCCATAAAATTTGGCTTCTCCGTAATCTACCTGATAGTCAATTTCCATAGATTTTACTATTTCTTCAAGCTTTTCTTCAAAAAGATCCCATTTATCAGGATCACCTACATATTTATCTTTTAAGTTTTTATCTCTAACACTAAGGTAAATCTTATAATCTTCAAATCCGAACGAATGAAGCATAAATTTAGCGAGGTCCATGAGTCTATAAAGTTCTTCAGTTATTTGGTCTTCTCTACAGAATATATGAGCATCGTCCATAGTAAAGCCTCTAACGCGAAGTAGTCCATGAAGAACACCTGATTTTTCGTATCTGTAAACATTTGCAAGCTCAAACAATCTGATTGGTAAATCTCTATAACTCCTAATTTCGCTTTGATAGACTCTTAAGTGAAATGGACAATTCATAGGTTTAAGTATGTAAGATTGATTCTCAGCTTCCATTGGCGGATACATTGATTCTTTATAATGGCTTAAATGTCCAGAAGTTTGCCATAGCGATGATAGTCCTATGTGAGGAGTTTTTATAAGTTCGTATCCTCTTTTCAAGTGTTCTGAAACTTCAAACTTTTCAATAATATCTCTTAGAATTCCTCCTTTTGGAAGCCATATTGGCAGACCAACACCAATTTTTTCGTCAAACATAAACAATTTTAAAGTTTTACCTAATTTTCTATGATCTCTTTTTTGAACCTCTGATAGAAATTTTAAATACTCTTCAAGCTCTGAGGATGTAAAGAATGCCGTTCCATAAATTCTCTGGAGCATTTTGTTCGATTCGTTGCCTCTCCAGTATGCACCCGCAATATTTAGAAGTTTAAAATATTTAACATATCCAGTTGATGGCACATGTGGCCCCTTGCATAGATCAATAAATTCTCCTTGAGAGTAGATTGTTATTTCAGAATCGTCACTTATTTCATCTATTAGTTCTAATTTATAAATTTCATTTGCCTCTGAAAATATCTTTCTTGCTTCATCTTTTGTTATATTTTTTTTCACTATTGGATAATTTGCTTCTACTATCTTTTTCATTTCCTCTTCAATAATTGGAAGATCTTCTGGGACAAAACGATGTTCACTATCGAAATCATAATAAAAGCCATTTTCAATATAAGGACCTATTGCAAGTTTTGCATCTTTAAAAAGTCTCTTTACTGCTTGAGCAAGAATATGTGAAGCAGAATGTCTTAAAACATCTAAAGTTAATCCATTATTTTTTTCTTCCAAGTTTTGCACCTCTTCACGAAAAAACTGGCGGAGAAGGCGGGATTCGAACCCGCGAGACAAGTTTAACCTCGTCTACTCGCTTTCCAGGCGAGCGCCTTCAGCCACTCGGCCACCTCTCCAAAACTAAATATAAATTTATATCGCCATATTATACCAAAAAGAGAGTATAATTTCCTATTAAAATTATACTATATTAAGAAGTATTGCCTTGTAAAATATAGCTATTTTTTAAGCCGAAGTGGCGGAATTGGCAGACGCGCTAGGTTCAGGTCCTAGTGAGGGAAACCTCTTGTGGGTTCAACTCCCACCTTCGGTATATTAACATAGAAAGAGCTTATTTTTATTCTATTTTTTATTCATAAGCAAGCTAAAACGAAACATTTACTGGCTAAACTCTTCCAAACTTTTAAATTTGTGACCCTTTTCCTTAATAGTGCATGGTTCTCTAATTAATTTGCATTATTGCTATTTGCCCTATAAAAAATAGTGCAAATAGAAAATAAAGTAGTGCTTTTATTATGAGAAGAAAAAAACTTCGAATTTAATTTTAACTGATGAGGAGAGAAAATTGCTTAAAAAGATTTCTTCTTCACGTAAAGAAAAACATTCAATAGTTAAAATAGCAAAATATATTTTAGATTATTCAAATGGTGAAAGTGTATATTCAATAGCAAAGAAGTATGGTGAAAACCAAAAGAACAGTGGAAAAGATTATTAAAAAAGCAATTTCCTATTGGATTAATTACTTCCTTATCTGATTTACCTGGAAAAGGAAAGAAAAAAATAATTTCATAATAAGCAAGACTCTGGCTTCTTAATATTGCATGCACAAGTCCTAAAAACTTGGAATTCCCCACCCAACCATTCTCGAATCAATCTATCGAGAAATCCGTTTCACTCTTAAATAAAACTGTGTATAGCGAAACATTGCAATAAGTTTAAGACCTCTATTGCAAAGAAGAAATCTTACTTGAGATTGATTCCACTCTTTTAAGCCAACTAATTGAATTACCAGGTTTAAATAATTTGTTGGCTATTATTTTTCCAACATTTTTTTGAAAAATGCATCCATATTCCTGGAATAAGAAATCTAAAATTTTTCTTCCAAAAATTTCCCCTATTAGATGAAATAAACCATAAAATGGTTCTTCAACAAACAATATTTCAAAATTCCATTTATTGCTTTCATTATGATTTTTCTTTCTATAACCAAATATTCTCTCATATAAACTACTAAAAACCTTATTAGGGTTTTCTTCGCTTTCATAAAGTCTTAGCATAAGCAGGAAATCCAGACATCTTGAAAGTATTACCGTAGGATCTCTTGAAATACTTACTCTTTTTATCTTTTCTTTTATAGAAGTATCCTTAATTTTTAAAAACCTTTCAACCCACTCATCTTCACTGCAAATATTAGCCATAAAAGCAGCTGGAATTTCAGTGAATAAATCCTCTTTTTTAAAGATCCAATCATCCTGTTCGATAGAAGCATAATGTATTGCATGTCCTAACTCGTGGTAAAGAGTTTCGACAAATTCAACGGAATTAAGCTTGTTAATCGAAATTCTTATATCATAAGGAATGTTTATAGGCTGGCAGAATGTCCACCAATGTTTTTTGTTAGGCAAATCCTCGGAAGTGAAGATATGAATCCTTGTTAATAAGTCTTCTAATCCCCAAATTTTTAAGATATCGATAAATGTCTCCTCTGGACTTAATACATTATAGTAAACTCTAAGTTCCTCTTGAATTTCTTTTATGGTCTTATTAATTTCATCACTTTTAGCGGATGATTTAAGCCATCTTTCCCATTCTTTTGCTTCTTCAGAATAGCAAATTATGGTTCTTTCTACAAAATCAATATATTCAGAAATATCTGGCTCTAAACCGTAGAAATAAATATCAACATAACTTTTAAAGCCTAATTTTCTTGATGCTTCATTTCTTAACCTAATTATTTCTATAAACTTCTCTTCTTTCCTCTCATTTAATTCCTCTAACCGCTCTCTTGCCTCATTACGCATGTAAGAATTAAGAGGAGTTTGTGCAATTGTTACAAGCTCTTTTATAGAATATTCTTTACCATTAATAGTTGATACTGAACTAAGTTCGTCTTCTATGATTTCATTCTTAAGTTTGGATAAGTTATTATCCAATTCTACTCTATTAATGTAAAATTGGCGAAAATAAAGCTTTGACTTGCGGTTTTCTATACTTTCTTTTTCTATTGCTTCTTTTTTGAGAGCTTCAAATAAGGAATCATCATAATAAATCTTCTTCTTTTCTTCGTTTAAATAAGCTGTTTCAAGTGGAGTACCACGAGTTGCATGATTCCACCAACGTAAGTTATAAGTACGCTCAATCTCAGACAGAAGTTTATCTATCTTTATTAATCTTTTCTTCAATATCATGCAACAAAACTAAATTTTACAGAAAATCAAAAAAATGCAAGCAAAAAAGTGGAAAAATTTTAACTCATTTCCTTGAAATAGGGGTTCCGCTGTAGTATCTGTCATCTCTGTGAAAAAACCCGATAAAGGAATTATTATCTGAGTTTCAAAATTTATATTATTTATTAAAATTACTATGCAAAATAGAATAGTCAAGGTTATTAAAAAAACAGATTTAAAAAGGAGTAAATTATGGAATTAATTGATGAAAAGAGTCTTGCGTTTACATTAAATAATTTAAACTATGCTTTTTTCTTCAACAAGAAAATAACAAAAAGTGAAAAAGAAAAAGTAGCTTTATGGATATCATCAAGACAGGGACTGAAGGGTTCTTATTCAAATATGTTTGCTCCAACAGAGGAAGATTTCAAAAACAAAATAAAGCTTTTCACTGGAGAAAAAATAATATCCAATCTTGCTATTTCCCACATACTTGGTGAGGAATCTTTAAGAGCATTAAAATTATTGGACATTAAAGTGGACAATGTTAGTAAATCTTTAGTAAATGCGACGAACGGGTTAAAAAAATTTCTTGATTCGAACAAAGATTACCTTGATGAATACGGATTTATTTGTTGTGGTAAATGCAGTGTTGCTTTATGGCGTAATATTGCCTCGGGTGGTTTAAATGATTATGAAAATATTTTATACAAAGGAATTAAAACTTTAAAATCGCTCAGGGATAATAATGGTAAATGGAAAAGATTCCCCTTTTTTTACACGATACTTTTTTTATCTGAAGTAAACTTACCCTCTGCAAAAGAGGAACTAAAGTATACATTGAATTATTGCGAAAGAATAATAAAGCACAGAATCTCACCTTTTGATAAAATTAAAGAAATAAGAAAAACATTGATTGAGAATATTTTAAATACCTGCAGTTAAAATTTGTGTTTTACTAAAAATTCAAACTATATTTCTTTGATAAACTCACAAATTTTTAAAACTATAATTTGAAAGTAGCTTTGAAAAGAATTATAATTTTATCATCTATTGGGGCGTAGCCAAGTGGAAAGGCAATGGCCTTTGGAGCCATCATTCGGAGGTTCGAATCCTTCCGCCCCAGTTTAATCTTTATAATTTGAGAAAATGCAGGAGGAAAGAAGATTTGAGAAATCTCAACGTAATAATCCTAGCAGCTGGTATAGGAAAAAGAATGAAGTCAAAATATTCAAAAGTTTTCTTCCCATTTTTCGGCAAACCAATAGTCAAAAATATATATGACACTGTAAAATCTCTAAATCCATCAAAAATAGTGGTTGTGGTATCTGAAAAAGATTATGAAATTGCCAGAGAAACATTTCCCGAAGATTCATTCATAGCAATTCAGAAAAAGCCTTTAGGAACAGCCGATGCAGTAAAAGAAGGTATGAAATATGTTGATAAAGAAGCAGATGTTCTTATCCTTTGCGGAGATACTCCTCTTTTTAAGAAAGAGACAATTGGTAATCTAATAAATCAATTTAAGAAAAGCAAGGCTTCAGTATCCTTACTTACCGCTATACTTAAAGAACCTAAGCAGTATGGGAGAATAATAAGAAACAACAGTGGAGAATTTGATAAAATTGTTGAGTATAAGGATGCAACTGATGAAGAAAAAAGAATAAATGAAATAAATACAGGAGTCTATATTTTCAAAAGTAAGGATCTATCTAAAGCTTTAGAAAATATAGGAAACAATAATAAATCTGGTGAATTCTACTTCACAGACACTCTACAATTTATTAAAAAAACCGGTGGCAAGATTTGCACTGAGACAATTTTTGGTGAGGAAGAAATTATCGGTATAAACTCAAAAAAAGATTTATCTTATGCTATTAAATTAGTTTTCAATGAAACTAACGAACGTCTTATGGAAGAGGATGGAGTTATTATAGTTGATCCGGAATCAACTTTTATAGACAGAGATGTTAAAATCGGGAGAGACACAATTATAAAGCCTTTTACGGTAATTGAGGGAAATGTAATAATTGGGGAGGACACAACAATTGGTCCATTTGTATGTATAAGAGGAGGAAAAGAAGGAATAAAAATCAGTAATAACTGCACCATAGGTCCTTTCACTTCATTAAGAGATGGCACCTTAATTGAAGATGAGGCAAAAGTCGGCTCATTTGTTGAATTTAAAAAGGTTAAATTTGGCAAGAAGAGTAAATCAATGCATCTTGCATATTTGGGAGATGCTGAAATTGGAGAGAATGTTAATATCGGAGCAGGAACCATTACATGCAATTACGATGGATTTAAGAAAAATAAAACAACAATAGAAGATAATGTATTCATTGGTTCTGACACTATAATTGTTGCTCCATTAAAAATAGGTAAAGGAGCATACACTGCTGCTGGCTCGACAATTACAGACGATGTACCAGAGGACTCATTAAGCATTGGAAGAGCAAGACAGATAAACAAAGAAGGCTGGTGTAAAAAGAAAAGAGAGGAGAAGAAGAATGAGTGATGGAGATAAACTACTTATTTTTACTGGTAGTTCTAATCCTGAATTAACTAAAGAAGTTTGCACATACATCGGAGTAAAAGAAGCTCAAATTACAATTTCAAAATTTGTCGATGGAGAAATACATTTAAAATCTGAAGAAAATGTTAGGGGAAAAGAAGTATTTGTGATTCAGTCAACAAATCCTCCAGCTGAAAACATAATTGAACTTCTCATAATGATTGATGCATTAAGAAGAGCTTCAGCTGAAAAAATAACTGTTATTATTCCATACTATGGATATGCAAGACAGGACAGAAAAACTCAAGCAAGAGAACCAATAACTGCAAAATTGCTTGCAAACCTTATAACAACTGCAGGAGCAAGTAGAGTAATAAATATAGACCTTCATGCAGGACAGATTCAAGGCTTTTTCGATATACCCTCTGATAACTTAACAGCATCATCTTTTTTTGCTCAATATATAAAAAATAAAAATTTAAGCGACATAGTAGTTATATCTCCAGATGTCGGAGGCGTGAATAGAGCAAAACAATTTGGGACATTACTTGGTGCTGGATTAGCAATATGCTCGAAAAATCGTGAAGAAAAGGATAAAGTAGAAAGCATAACTTTGATAGGAGACGTTAAAGACAAATGTGCTATTCTCATAGATGATATAATTTCAACAGGCGGTACTCTCGTAAAAGCTTCCGAAGAAGTAAAAAGTAAAGGAGCTAAGAAAATATATGCTTGTGCTACTCACGGACTATTTGCAGGGGAATCATTAGATATCATAAATAACTCTCCTATTGATGAAGTTCTTGTTACTAATACCGTAAAGATTGACAATGAAAAACTTGAAAAATGTAAAAAGATAAAAGTAATATCAATTGCTCAACTTATAGGAGAAGCAATACTCAGAGTAAGTACAAGAAGATCTCTTTCGGAGCTTTTCTATGACTTTCAAAAAATTACTTTGTTTGATTAAAGAGAAAAATTAGTTTAATTGTAGTTGATTTTTTTTGCTTTTACGGAATATTATAGAGCCAACTACTATTGTTCCAATAAGCCCTATAATACCACTTATAGTAAAAGCCATATTTGATCCCAACTTACTTGCTAAACCACCAGCATAAAGAGAGCCTATAGGAGCAACTCCAATATAAACAAATGAGTAAAAACTCATTACTCTTCCTCTAATATTATCCTCTGATTCAAGCTGAAGAGTAGTATTAACGGACGTAGTAAATAGTATCATAAAAAAGCCTATAAATACTAATAATAAAAAGGCAAAATAGAAATTTCTCGCAAAAAGCATAAAAATCTCTCCAATAGAAAATCCAAATGCAGAAATAATTATCGTAATAAGTTTAGGCTTTTTGTTCCCACTTAAAGCAACAAAAAGTGCACCTATGAGAGCTCCTGCCCCCATAGCAGCCATTAACATACCGAATCCTTGAGAATTTAGTTTTAAGAAATCCTGAGAAAAGACAGGTATTAAAACACTAAAATTCATGCAAAATATACTTAAAATACTGAATAAAGCCACTGTAACTTTTATTCTCTCTTTAGCAAAAATATATTTTAATCCTTCAACCACATCTCTAAATAATCCTTTGAGTAGATTATTTATTTGCATGTCGTGGTTTAAGTTAACTGTACTTATTTTAAATAGTTGCGCTATCACAGCTATATAAGAAATAGCATTTAGTAAAAAACAAACTCCTATACCAACTAAACCTATAAGAATTCCGCCTATCGCAGGACCAATAATTCTTGCAAGATTAAATATTGAAGAATTTAATGCAACTGCGTTCATTAAATCATCTTTTCCCACTAATTCTACCATATATGACTGTCTTGCGGGCATATCAATAGTATTTAGAAAACCAAATATCGTTGCAATCACGAGAACATGCCAGTATTCAACTCTTTTAGTTAATGTAAGAACTCCTAAAATTGCTGCAAGCATTGCAAATGAACTTTGAGTAAAAATTAAGATTTTCTTCTTTGAAACTTTATCGATTAAGGGACCAATAAATAATGAAAATATCATTTGAGGTAAAGTCTGAAATGTAACAACTAAACTGAGAAGAAAGGGAGAATTAGTTAAAGTTAAAACTAACCATGGTTGAGCGATGTTTTGTATCCAAGTCCCTATTAAAGAGATTGCTTGACCACTGAAAAAAAGTCTAAAGTTTCTATATTTAAGAGCAGGCAGCGAAGTACTTATTTTAGTTTCTAATTCAATTTTCACAAAAATAATTATAAGATATTTTAAAACTACATATAACTACATATAGTTACTTAATTCTTCGATAAGTTTTTTTGCCTCTTTATCAAGCTTACCTGCCTCTGGAATGTCCATTTCAACTTTAACTATGAAGTTTCCTTTTTTGTTCATATTACCAGGATAAGGTAATCCCTTCCCTGGAATTACAAATTCTTTCCCTGGATGTGTACCAGGAGGTATTTTTAAACTTTCTTTACCATATGGAGTTGGCACAGTGATAGTAGTTCCAAGAACAGCTTGTGGAAAACTTATTTTTGCTTTATAGATCAAATCACTACCTTTTCTTTCATAAATAGGATGAGGTTTAATTTTTACATATAGATATAAATCTCCTGGTTCTGCACCTTGTTCTCCAGCATTACCCATACCTCTATATCTAATTCTTGTCCCATCTACAACAGCTTTCGGAATTTCTAGTTTAATTTTTCTTTTATTTTTTACTCTTCCTGTTCCTTTACATTTATCACATTTTTCCTTTATAATTGTTCCTTTACCATGACATTCAGGACAAGTTATAATATTGCGAAATGAACCAAAAATAGTATTTTGCACTTGATCCACTCTGCCGCTACCTTTACAAGTTGAGCATGTAGTCTCTTTTGTTCCTTTTTTTGCGCCTGTTCCTCCGCATTCTTTGCATTTTTCGAACCTTTCTACCTCTGCTTCAATTTCTTTTCCAGATATGGCATCTTCAAGATTAATTTCTGCTTCAAAAGCTATATCTGAACCTTTTCTTCTCGATGTTTGAGAAGTTCTGCCTCTTGTAAATACTGTTTCTTCCCCTTCGCCGCCAAAAAAAGTATTTATTAAATCATCGAATATGCTCCCGCCAAAACTGCCTCCACCAAAGAAATCTCCAAAATCTTCTCTGTTGTAGTAGGTTTGTTGTCTACCACCAAAATCAGCTCCTACTCCAGCTTGCCCAAACATATCGTATTTTCTTCTCTTTTCGGGATCTGAAAGAGTATCGTATGCCTCGTTAATCTCAGCCATTTTTTGAGTAGCATCTGGAGCTTTGTTTATATCAGGATGATATTGCATTACAAGCCGCCTGTAAGCGGCTTGTATCTCATCCTGAGTTGCGTTTTTTGAAACACCAAGTATTTCATAATAATCTTTTGCCACTTTTAGATATCCTTTTTTATATTCTATATATTCTATTTATTATTCTATTTATATTTATCTATTTATCTATATCCTATATCTATTATTCTTCAGTAGCTTTACCTTCTATAGTTGGACCTTCATCACTCTCAGTTGAGGTATCTGAGGCTGTATTTTCATCTGTAGAATAATATTGCCCACCATCAGTAGCTTCTGTCGCTTCTTGTGACTTATAAGCCTCTTCGCCGATTTTACTAATCTTACTTGAAACTTCATCTATCTTGGCTTGAAGCTCAGAAGTTTTATTCTCTTTTATTAAATTCTCGAGTTCATCAACACTTTTTTCTGCATCTTCTATGAGAGAATCGTCAACTTTCCCTTTAAAATCATTAATAGTTTTTCTTGCTGTGTAAACAAGAGTATCAGCTCTATTTTTCAATTCTACTTCTTCCATTCTCTTTCTGTCTTGTTCTTTAAATTGTTCTGCTTCATTTTTCATTCTTTCAATATCTTCTTTACTTAATTTACTTGCATTTGTTATTGTTATATGTTGTTCTTTACCAGTGGCTTTGTCTTTTGCAGAAACATTTACTATACCGTTTTCATCAATTGAATATGTAACTTCTATTTGTGGTACTCCTCTCGGAGCTGGGGGAATTCCGTCTAATACAAATTTTCCTAAAGATAAATTATCCGCAGCCATGGGACGTTCTCCCTGTAGTACATTAATTTCAACAGCGGTCTGATTATCTGCGGCAGTTGTAAAAACTTGAGTTTTAGAAGTTGGTATTGGAGTATTTCGCTCAATCATTTTAGTAAACACTCCGCCAAGTGTCTCTATCCCAAGACTTAATGGCGTTACATCAACGAGAACAACATTTTTAACTTCTCCAGAAATGATAGCACCCTGAATAGCTGCACCCATGGCAACGCATTCCATGGGATCTATGCCTCTCTCGACTTGTTTACCCATAAATTCCTCGATTGTTTTCTGAACTATGGGCATTCTTGTAGGACCACCAACAAGAATTATATTATCGATTTGAGAAGGAGTTAATTTAGCATCTTTCAAAGCTTGTTCCATTGGTTTTTTGATTTTATCAACAATGGGTTTAACGAGAGATTCAAGTTTTGCTCGAGTTATTTTCATGGTTAAATGTTTTGGTGTTCCAGCGGAATCAACAGTAATAAATGGAAGGTTTATTTCAGTTTCTAAAACGGTTGATAATTCTATTTTTGCTTTTTCACAAGCTTCCCTGAGCCTTGGTTCAACTTTTATGTCCTTTCTTAAATCAATGCCTTCTTGTCTTTGAAATTCGTCACAAACATATTCATAAAGAGCTTTATCCATGTCAGTTCCACCAAGTTGGGTATCTCCAGAAGTAGCTACTACCTCAAACACTCCACCACCAAAATCCATTATAGTAACATCGAGCGTTCCGCCACCAAAATCTATAACCATAATTTTTAAATTCTTATCAGCTTTATCGAGACCATATGCAAACGCTGCAGCTGTTGGCTCGTTAACCAATCTCACAACATCAAGCCCAGCAATTGTACCAGCATCCTTAGTTGCTTGTCTCTGGTCATCATTAAAATATGCCGGAACAGTTATAACAGCCTTTTCCACTGGTTCACCGAGAAATGCTTCTGCATCTTTCTTTATCTTTTGTAAAATAAAGGCTGAGATTTGTTGTGGCGTATATTCCTTTCCGAAGACCTTAATTTTTTCCTTTGTTCCCATCTTTCTCTTTATAGCAGTTATTGTACCTTCTGGGTTCAGAGCTGCCTGTCTCCTGGCTGGTTCTCCAACAAGAATTTGTCCATCTTTAGTAAATGCTACATAAGAGGGTGTTGTTTTTCCTCCCACGCTAACTCCTTCAGCAGCAGGAATAATAGTTGGCTTTCCGCCCAGCATTACCGCTGCTGCAGAATTTGATGTTCCTAAGTCAATCCCAATTATTTTTGACATATAAATTTCCTCCTTTTAATCTTTTTTAATAATTTATCTAAATAAAGTATACCCTTTAAGTTGTAGTAGTTTCTTTTTTTGAATTTACTATAACTATAGCAGGTCTAATAACTTTATTTTTAAATATATAACCATCTCTTATAACATCTATTATTATATTATCCTCTAATTCTGGAATTTCTCTACTTCCTCCAAATTCATGAATATTAGGGTCAAAAACTCTGCCGATTACTTCTAGTTTCTTGATTTCGAGAGAACTTAAAACCTTGCCAATCTCCTTATTTGTCATTTCTATTCCTTCAATGATTGCTTTTATATCATTACTCTTTTCTGCTGCTTCAGAAATTCTCTTTAAATTATCTGATACGTCAAGAATATGCTTAGCAATTTGAGCAGTAAGGTTTTGCTTTAAATCTTCACGCTCTCTTTCAAATATGTTTTGAATATTTGAAATTTCCTTTTGCAAAAAAATAACTCTATCTTTTAATTCTATGTTCTCTTTCAAAACTTCGAGAAGCAAAACTGTTAAATTTTCCAAATATACACTGTCACTATTCACAGCAATTAATCCCTTTCTTCGATTTTCATATCGTTTACAATTTTTAAAAAACTCTATTAATATTTTTCCCAATCTACTACTTCTAAATAACTTTTAAGTTCATTTATGGTAAAAGGACCTATAATTCTTTTTACTACTTTATGATTTTCGTCTATTAGAAGAGTTGTTGGGCTAACGGTTACTCCTAATATTTGAAAAGTATTTGTATCAGCGTAATCAGTATATATGAAAACCTCTAAATTATCAGGTTTTTCTTTTTTAAACTCTATTAGAGTATTTTCAACAATTTTGCAGTTTTCGCATAATCCTGTTCCAACGCTTAAAATAAGTTTCTTATTCTTGAGTAATACTTCTTTGATTGGTTCTGAAAGGTTCTTTGTATTTGGATCAATATGTTCGCATCTATCATTAACTAAATTCTGGCAACCTGAAACAATTAACATGCACAATAGAAATAATATTAAAACTATACTCTTCTTTTTCAAAAGATGCATAAATTACTTTCCTGCGATTTTTTCATTATAGGAGTTTATTGCAAACCTATCAGTCATTCCAGCAATGTAGTCAACAATTTTTCTTACTCTTATGAACAAAGAATATTTAGATTCTGATTTTTCAGATTCAGTTAAATAATAGTAAAAAAGCTCTGTAATCATATTTGTAGCTCTTTTTCTCTCAATCGCTGTCTCTTCATTAGAATAAAGTCTTTCAGTTAAAAATTCTCTTGTTAGTTCGAGGATTTCTTCTCTTTCAGGACTTAATTTAATTTCCTCATAATTTAAGAAGTTTGAAATCAAGTCCGATGCAAAATAATTTATAATGTAAGAGGTGCCCTTACTCAATACCGGCTTTAGAGAGCAAGGGAGATCGTTAATTTTTATATATTCTGCTCTTAATGCGTCATCAAGATCATGATTAATGTAAGCAATTCTATCGACAATTCTAACCAATGCTCCTTCAAAAGTTTGTGGAAGATTATCAGAATCTTTAATTTCACTAAGAGAAGTAAGTCCCTTTGAATGATTTAAAATTCCATCCCTAACTTCCCATGTTAAATTTAATCCAGTATAATCTCCTCTAAACTCTAATTCATCTACTATTCTTAAACTAAATTCTGAGTGCTTAAATCTCCCACTTTCAATAACTTCCATATAGCATTTATTCAAAGCAGATTCCCCTGTATGCCCAAAAGGAGAATGTCCTAAATCATGACCTAAGGCAATTGCTTCAGTAAGATCAGAGTTTAATCTTACTGCTTTTGCAATATCAGTTGCTATTTGCATAACTTCTAAAGAGTGTGTGAGTCTTGTCCTAAAATGGTCATTATCAGGTGAAATGAAAACTTGAGTTTTATTTTGAAGCCGTCTAAATGCCTTAGAATGGATAATTCTATCCCTATCTCTCATAAAATCCGTTCTAAAGGGAGACTTTCGCTCTTCAAAAATTCTCCCTTTAGAACAAGAGGCAAATGTTGCCTTTTTATTCAGAGATTTTAATTCTTGATCTTCTATTAATTTTCTTGTGTTAATATATCGTTTATCTCCTTCTTATGGAGAATAGTTGCTCTCGCTGCAGAGAGTCTTGCAATTGGAACCCTATACGGAGAGCAGCTAACATAATTTAATCCTACTTCCTCACAGAATTCAATAGATTTTGGGTCTCCACCATGTTCTCCACATATTCCAATTTTTAATTCGGGATTTACCGATCTTCCTTTTTCAGTTGCTATTTTAATTAGCATTCCTACTCCTTCCTTGTCAATAGTCATAAAAGGGTCATCTGGAAGTATTTTATTCTCAATGTAGAATGGTAGAAACTTATTTGCGTCATCTCTTGAAAATCCAAATGTCATCTGGGTTAGATCATTAGTCCCGAAAGAGAAGAATTGAGCAACTTTTCCTATTTTATCTGCTGTTAGAGCAGCTCTTGGTATTTCAATCATCGTTCCAATATAGTACTTTAATTCAACTCCTTGTTCTTTAAAAACCTTTTCTATTTCATCTTCAATAATCTCTTTCTGGTTTATAAGTTCATTTTCTGTACCAACAAGAGGAACCATTATTTCAGGGGTTATTTCCAACCCTTCATTTTTTACTAAATAACAGGCTCCTTCAATTATAGCTCTTGTTTGCATTCTTGTTATTTCTGGATAAGTAATTCCGACCCTGCAGCCTCTATGGCCAAGCATTGGATTTAACTCTTTAAGAGATTCTATTTTTTCCTTTATTTTAGAAGGAGATATATTTAAATCTTCAGCCACAGCTTCAATTTCGCTATCTTTTTTGGGTAAAAATTCATGAAGTGGCGGATCAAGAAGCCTAATAGTTACGGGCAATCCTTTCATGGCGCGAAATATCGCTATAAAATCGTTCCTTTGCATTGGAAGAATTTTTGTTAGTGCTTTTTCTCTTCCTTCTTTACCATCAACTAAAATCATCTCTCTAACTGCATTTATTCTATCACCCTCAAAGAACATATGCTCAGTTCTACATAAGCCTATACCTTCCGCTCCAAATTTTCTTGCCTGTGTAGCATCTTTTGGTGTGTCAGCATTTGTTCTTATTTTAAGCCTTCTAATTTGATCAGCCCAGGATAAAAGAGTTTCAAAATCACCACTTAATTCGGGCTCCAATACTGGAACTTCTCCAAGAAAAATCTCCCCAGTCGAGCCATCAATACTTATTGTTGTACCTTCATTAACTACTGTTCCGTCTTTTGTTTTAAAGTACTTTTCCTTTTCAAAAACGAGAATATCTTCCACACCAGTTATACAGCATTTACCCATTCCTCTTGCGACAACTGCAGCATGAGAAGTCATACCACCTTTTGACGTAAGAACACCTTCTGAGCTATTCATTCCTTTTATATCTTCAGGGGAAGTCTCAGTTCTGACAAGTATAACTTTTTTCCCTTCTTCTTTTGCTTTTTCGGCATCTTCTGCACTAAAAACAACTGAACCTATTGCAGCTCCGGGAGAAGCTGGTAAGCCTTTTGCTAAAAGCTTAAAATCTTTTTTCTTTTCATCATCGAATCGTTTATGCAAAAGCTTATCTATTTGTGATGGATCCACTCTTAATATAGCTTCCTCTTTAGATATTACTCCTTCTCTTTCAAAATCCACTGCCACTTTAACAGCTGCCTGTGCAGTGCGTTTGCCTGATCGTGTTTGAAGTAAATAAAGTCTTCCTTCTTCAATTGTAAATTCGATATCTTGCATATCTCTATAATATCTTTCAAGGGTTTCACATATATTAACTAATTTTTCATAGGCATCAGGTAAAACATCTTTTAGTTTTGATATTTCATCAGGAGTTCTTATACCAGCAACTACATCTTCTCCTTGCGCATTAAGTAGGAATTCGCCATAGAGGACTTTTTCTCCTGTTGAAGGATTTCTTGTGAAACAAACGCCGGTTCCCGATTTCTCTCCCATATTTCCAAATACCATACTTTGCACTGTTACTGCAGTACCAAGTAAGTTTTCAATTTTATTTAATTTTCTATATACTAAAGCCCTCTCATTAAACCATGATTTAATCACTGCTTCTATTGCTTCTACAAGTTGTTGCCATGGATCTTGTGGAAAATCTTTTGAAACTTCAGTTCTATAAAGTTTATGGTACTCATTAATAATCTTTTTAAGATCAGAAACATCTAACTCAAAATCATATTTAACGTTCTTTTCCTTCTTTACATTAGATAAGATTTGCTCAAACTTTTCATGCTTAATGTTATAAACAACGTCTCCAAACATCTGAAGCAGCCTTCTGTAGGAATCAAAGGCAAATCTTTCGTTTCCTGTATTCTTAAGCCATTTTTCAGTAATTTCATCATTTAAACCTAAGTTCAATATCGTATCCATCATACCTGGCATACTTACTGCTGCACCAGACCTTACAGAAACAAGCAAAGGATTATTTGGATCGCCAAACTTTTTCCCTACATCTTCTTCCACTTTTTTAAGATGCTCTCTTATTTCGTCAAACAATCCATCAGGATAAGTATTATTATGCTTATAATAATAATCACATACCTCTGCACTAATAATAAAACCTGGCGGAACAGGTATGCCAAGCTTTGCCATTTCGCAAAGCCCAACTCCCTTACCGCCAAGAATATCTTTCATTTCTTTTGAGCCTTCACTAAATTGGTAAACAAATTTTTTGTTCATAAACTTAACCTCCAAATTCAAAATACAATTTTTGAAAAATCTGCAAAATCAGATAAAAATTCCTTAATTTTAGATAGAAGTGCAAGCCTATTTCCTCGCATTTCTAAATCTTCAGTCATAACTAAAACATTATCAAAAAAAGATGTAACTGGGTCATTAATCTTGTAGAGCAAATTTATTTTTTCTAAATAATCATTAGTTTTAAAATAGTCGCTTTTAACTTTTAAATAAGCTTTAAAAAGATTTATTTCAGATTGCTCAGAAAATAATTCCTGCGATGGTTCTGATTCAATATTAGAACCTTTAAGTATGTTATTTATTCTTGTATACGATTCACACAAGGTTTTAAATTCAGGTTTCTCCCTTTCCTTCTCAATAATCTCTCCCTTTACTTTAAGTTCAAAAGGGTTTACTACATTTTTAGTTATTAAAGCATTGACAACATCATATTTAAGAGTTGAACCCAAGATATTTTTAAGGCGAATATTATAGAAATCAATTAATTTATTAATAAAGTTTTTTTCAAATTCTATATTGTTTATTCTCTTATAGGCTTCCATGGAGGTTTCGAATAAGCTTAAAATATCGATAGGAATATATGAATAAAGTAATATTCTAATTAAACCAATGACAGCCCTTCTCACTCCTAATGGATCGTATGAACCTGTTATATCTATGCCAGTCCAGAGTGCACCAATAAATGTATCAGTTCTATCAATTATTCCTAAAACTCTGCTTAAAATACTTTCAGGAACTTCATCATTCTCATAAATAGGTAAATAATATTCGTATAATGCATTTGCAATCTCTGGCTCTATTCCTTCCTCCAAGGCATAAATTTTACCCATTGCTCCTTGGAGCTCTGGAAACTCGTAGACAAGCTTTGTTGTTAAATCTACTTTTGAAAGCTCAATAGCTCTAATCAATTTATTTATTTGAATAATTCCATCAAATAAAGTCGATAGAATTATCATCCTATCTATTTTCTGGCTAATAGTACCAAGTTTTTCAATAAAGATTATTCCTGAAAGCGCTTCTCTTCTTTCATCTAATTTTTTCTTCTTATCCAATTCAAAGAAGTATAGTGCATCTTTGAGTTTTGCATTCACAACCTTTTCGTAACCAGCCCGAACTATTTCATCGTTTCTCGGTCCATCCATCACAAAAACAAATTCATTTGTTAAAGCGCCTCTATTATCATTAATCGTAAAACACTTGAGAGATTTTGCTAAGACTGTTGAGATAACAACATCTGGTAGCATTAAAAAATCTTTTTCAAATTTTCCATTTACACAAACAGGAAATTCTGTAATGTTAACATTTTCAATTAGAATATCTTCTTTAAATGAAGAAAGTCTCTCCTTTATCATATTCATTCTATCGGCAGAAGATATTATTACTCTATTGTTAGCCATTAACTCCTTATAATTTGAAGCATTTTCAACATTTATTTCAGGATAGCCTCTTAAGCCCTTTTCGATCCTACCACCTTTAACACCGCAAATTTCTAAGTTTATTATATCCTCTCCTAATAAAGAAACGATCCACCTTATAGGCCTTATGAAAATTACTCCATCCCATCTCATTTTTTTAGAGTATGCAAGATTTAATAAAAATGTTGGGAATTTATTCTCAATTATTATCCTTGTTTCGAGATTTTCTTGAGCATTTGAGCAAAAAATATATTCACCTTCCTTGGTTGCTTTAACATACCAATTATCTGCATTACATTTTTCTAAAAACTTAGTTAATGCTTTTGTAGGACTCCCATCTTCTGCTAATGCAATATTTTTAGGTGGTCCTTTTATTTCCTTTTCTGGAGTATTTTGCTTTTCAGCTACATTTTTAGATGTAAAAATCATTCTCCTTGGGGTTAGAAAAACCTCTTCTCCGTTTCTGCCAATATAATTCTCATTAAGAAATGAACTAAAAGAAAACGAGAGAAGATTAAAAAGTTCATCCATATAGGAAGACGGTAATTCTTCTACCCCGATATCAATTAACAAATCTTTACTCATCTTTACCATCCGTATATAATTTAGCAGCCTTATTAGAAAGCTCTCTTACTTTTGAAATATATCGCGCTCTTTCAGTTACAGATAAAGCTCCTCTTGAATCAAGAAGATTAAATGTATGGGAACACTTTAAAGCATAATCATAAGCAGGCAAAATCAAGCCTTTCTCGATACAATATCTTCCCTCAGAAAGATATATTTCAAACAATTCAAGAAGTCGATCTATTGAAGCTTCTTCGAGAGAA
>JBPOJC010000036.1:0-14326 GCA_052034135.1 Caldisericota bacterium
CTTTAACCTTGGATGTGCCTCCTCAAATCATAAATGGTAGAACATTAGTTCCTATACGCTTTATCTCCGAAGCATTTGGCGCAGAAGTTATTTGGGAACCAAACACAAAAAGTATAAAAATTACCTATAAAGCTTAGTCGCGCTCTTAATTTCGTTAATCATTAAATTCTTTGTTGTTCTTATTATTTTTCGATGGTTTTACATATATAATTAAAGAAATGGAATTAGCAAACGTAAAAGCGATGAGAAGAAAATGTATTATGTATGTAATCATAAATGACAAGTGCGAAAATACCGCACTTTCGGAATCAAGTAAGATTATTTATTTCACTTGGCGGAGAGAGCGGGATTCGGACCCGCGAAGCAGCTCTAAACCGCTTACTCGCTTAGCAGGCGAGTGCCTTCAGCCACTCGGCCATCTCTCCAAAATTATTATTTACTATATAATGATAATTATTTATATTTAAGAGTAAATATAAGTTTTTGGAGCTTTTTCCCAAATACTTATTAAATCGTACTTTTTAAGTGTATTTTCTAAAAATATATGAAGAACAATATCTCCATAGTCAAGTATAACCCAGCTACTCTCTCTTTCGTAAATCGGAGAATACAGTGAGAAGTTCGACCGTTTCATATTTACGATTACTTCATCAATTATTCTTTTTGTCAAAGTGATATTATCAGCAACACAAATTACGAAATAGTCTGCAATAGAAGAAATTTTCCCTACTTTTAAAATTGTAATAGTAGTATTTAATTTGAAGGTTTTTAAAACTTCTATTATTATATCTTTCTTTTGTTCAACAACCGAATCTAAGTTTAATTCTTCTATAGTTTAACCTCCTTTCTTATATAATTTATTATTAATTATGTAATCTTCAACAAGCTCTGGAACAAGGTACTTGATTGACTTTCCTTCTCCTAAACGCTTACGAATATAATTTGACGAGATTTCAAGAAGAGGAATTTTAAGTAGATGAATTTTGTGAAAATATTCCTTTATGGGAGAAAGTTTATCAAATAGTTCTCCCGCAGAATAATCAGGTCTTGACCCAACAATAAAATAAGCATAATTTAGAATCTCAGTCGGCTCTTTCCATGATAGCAAGTCAAGTGCAGAATCGAGACCTACAATATAATAATACTCATAAATACTTGTATCATAAATGTTGACCAATTTTTTTAAAGTGTCCACAGTATAAGTTGGTTCTTTTCTTTCTAATTCTATCCTTGAAACTGAAAAAAATGGGTTTGATGAAGTTGCAAGGGAAACCATATTAAATCTATGCTCTCCTGATATTGGAAGAATTTCTTTTCCATATCCAAGATCTCCAGTGGGTATAAAAATAACTTTAGAGAGCCTATACTCAACTCTTGCAAATTCAGCAAGAATTAAGTGACCATAATGAATCGGATTAAATGAGCCACCAAAAATACCTAAATTCAACTTAGATCCATTCAAATCGTTTATCTCCAATCTCTACAATATCGCCTTCGGCAACATTATGAAGCTTAAGGATTTCATCAATATTGTATTTTTTGAAAAGCTTTAATAAATATTTTTTACTATCAGTATATGATAGGTCTGTAGCATTAACTATGCGTTCAAGTTCTTCAAAATGTAACTTAAAATAATGTTCAGAAAGCTTCTCTACTTTTATATCATCAGACTTTAAAGTATATAACACTTCCCTCTCTTTTATTAAAGGCATAGGAGCAGGGATATCTTTGATCTCTTTAGCAATATAATCGAGTACTTCTCTAACACCTTCTTTGGTTTTTCCAGAAATAAAGAAGTATTTATAACCTTTCTCTTCGAAATAGTTCCTTGCAACATTTATATTTTCATCATTACTAAGCATATCTATTTTATTGCCACAAATAATTATTTTCCTTTTAATAAGATGTTCGTTGTAATCTTTAAGTTCAGTTATAATTGTTTCGAGCGAATCTATTATATCTTCTCCCGATAAGGATAAATCTATGAGAAAAACAAGCATTTTACAACGTTCTATGTGGCGCAAAAATCTATATCCTAAACCCTTACCTTTACTCGCCCCCTTAATAATCCCCGGTAAATCCGCAACAGTAAACTTTACTTGGGGTGAATACTCAACAATACCAATTGTTGGGTAAAGAGTTGTGAAGGGATAATCTCCAATTTTTGGTTTTGCATTAGAAATACTTCTCAAAAGAGTTGATTTGCCTGCGTTAGGCAGACCAACAATCCCCACATCAGCTATTAACTTTAGTTCAAGATAAAGAGATTTTTCTTCTCCCTCAGCACCTTCTTCTGCAATCCTTGGTGCCTGAGAGACAGACGTTGCAAAAAGAGCATTTCCTCTTCCACCCTTGCCTCCTTTGGCAATAAGAGAAAAAGCTCCTTCAGTGGAAAGATCAGTTACAAACTGGTATGAATCATCTACTTTTTCATAAACGAGTGTTCCAACAGGGACATCTATATAAATACTTTTACCTGATTTACCAGTTTTATTACTACTTTCACCAATAGAGCCATCTTCTGCTTTAAAATATTTATGGAATTGAAATTGTGAAAGAGACGATATATTACTATTTGCTATTAAATATACATCCCCACCCTTGCCTCCACAGCCACCATCTGGACCACCTTTTGGAACATATTTTTCTCTTCTAAAGCTTATGACGCCCTTTCCGCCTCTCCCGGCTTTTACTTTAATTTCAACTTCATCAATGAACATAAAAACTTAGATTACGGATACTTTTTTCCTATCCTTACCAAATCTCTCAAATTTTACAGTTCCCTCTTTTAATGAAAAAAGAGTATAGTCTTTGCCCATACCAACATTCTTGCCAGGCAAAATTACAGAGCCTCTTTGCCTCACAATAATTCCACCGGCTTTAACTTTTTGACCGTCAAATAACTTTACACCTAAATATTTAGGAAGAGAGTCTCTACCATTTTTAGCAGAGCTTCCGCCTTTCTTGCGTCCCATAAAATTTCACCTCTCAATTAATTCTTTACTACTTTATTTTATCAGAAGAAAATTCAGAAAACAATTATTATTTTCTGTTCAGAAGCAATCCATTCAACCTCTGCACCAAAAGCTTCGGATATGAACCTTAATGGGACAAAAGTCCTGCCATTCTTAATTTCAGGAGGAACAAGCAATTTATAAGGTACCCCATCCACAAAAGCTGTAATATTACCAATTTCAATTTGAATTACCTTTGATTCAAGTTTGATAATTACAGTACCTTTTCCAATATTTGGCTCCCAGTTAACTTCTGCACCGAAGGCTTCGGATATAAACCTCAATGGAACAAGCGTTACACCATTTTTTATGTAAGGGGGAGGATCGACTGTTATTTTCTTACCAGAAACTAATGCAGAGTTTGAACCAATTTTTAGTTCAATTATTATTTTCTCTCTTGTAACTTCAAAATTTAATTGAATATCATGATTACCGCCATTTGAACTAATCCTAAGCTTTGCTTCATAATGGCCAGCCAATGTATCCTTACTATCAAAGTTAATGTCTACTTTTTTACTTTCATTCTTTTTAAGAGAAAAACTCTTTATTGATGAAGATGCCCAATTAACCTTTGGCTCAATTTCTACTTTGCCCTCTAATGTTCCAGCACCGCTATTCTTTATTTCAATCTCTACCTTGGATGTCTCACCTTTTTTGACTGAAACAGAAATTTTATCCCCATTTATTTGCTGTGAGCTTAAAGAAAGAATTGGAGGTGCTGGAATGGGCTGAATAGAAACTTTTAACTCTTTTTTCTCGTCAGAAAAAGAAAATGATATTACCCCCTCGTTTACCACATTCATTTTTAGCTTATCTTTTATTATTGAAACATTAATCTTTTTAGACTTACCGCTTGGAAGAGAAAAGCTTTTTTCATTAACTTCACAAAAATTTGGTAACGAACTGATCAATACATCTGTATCCATATCGCCACTGTTTTTTACAATAACTTCTTTACTTAAATCCTCGTCATTTATTTCAACTTTACCAAAGCTAATCTCTGAAGGGTCAAATTCAAGGTTGGGGGCTACAATTTCAATTGTAACCCCAATCTCTGCGTCACCTCCATCAGAATTTATATTTATTTTGGCTTCGCTTTTCCCATTCGGCAAATCTTTAGTTACAGCAGTTATAGTTACATTCACTTTTTCTTCATTAAAAGTCTTTTTTGAAATTATGAGCCACTTAGCTTTTGTTGATATTGTTCCTTCTATTGTTCCTTTATTATTATTTTTAATTTCGAAAGAAAGCTTTGGTTTTTCACCTCTTTTAACTTTTCCAAAATCAAGTGATGTTTCACTCACAAAAAGAGAAGGTTTAGGAAGAATTTCAAAATTTACAGGTATTTCTTTTGAATAACCTCTTGAATCCGTTATATTAATTTTAGATGTATATGATTTAGGTGGTAGATTTGTGGTATCCAGAGTAAACTTCATTTTTGATTGACTTTTAGGAGAGACTTTAAAATCTGATTCAGAAAAAGCTAAATATGACTCTTTTGATTCTAACTTTAGAGTTGCGGATTCCTTACCAGCATTAGTAGCTAAAATCTCGCTGACTATCTTTTTATCCTCTTTTACTCGCCCAAGAGAAATCTCATTTGGAACCACCGAAATTACAGGTTTTTTTAAATCGGGCTCACCTAAATCAAAGTTAGTATAAGTTGCGTTTTGTACACCTTGAGAATCTTCAATAAAAGCAATACATCTTAACATCTCTTTAGCCCACATATTGTTTATTTCAAAACTAAAAGTTTCTTTACCAGAAGTACCAATACTTTTAGTTGAGCCATTTCTTGCAAGAAATCTATGGAATATCTCCCCATTTGAAGCTTTATAATAATAACAATCTTCAACTAATACAACAACTAATTGAGCCTGTGATGGTGCCCCCGAGTATGATGCATCGACTTGAACTTTATTCCCAATGATTTTTCCAGAAACTTCTATTTTAACATCCGTTTTCTTTCCCTTGGCCTTTTGTATTAAACTCTTTAAATTACTCTTATAGTTATTAACGTATCCAACGATACTCTCTTTGCCGTCAACAACAAGAGTGGGGATTGTACTTGCCCCATATTTTCTTGATCGTTCCTCTGAAATTTTACATACCATATCGTCACTGACATGAAATTTTATCAATAGAAAATCTTTTCCACCAGATTCTTCATAGAGAGCATCTATCTCAGGATTTGCTCTACCACAAGGAGGGCACCATTCAGCAGTAAAAAGCTCTAAAAGAACAAGCTTTTTATCTTCAGCAGCATAGCTTAGAAAACTATGTGGAACATAAAAAAGCGAGAAAGCTAAAATAGCAATAGACAAAAATAATATAACTTTCTTCTTCATAATACTACTCCTTTAAACAAATTGTAACAATTATATTCTTATTTAATTATTTTACGAATTTATTTATAACTGGTTCCGCATCAAGCGCAACATCATTTATATGTCCCTTAAAGTTTATTGTTAAATCTTTATCAATAAGCATTAAGTATGGTGGCTCTCCAAGATATAAAGTATTAGCAACCCTGTTATCTTCATCTAAAATTAATTGCTCCCCCTGCAGGTAATCCTTTATGAAGGTTTCAGCTTCCTCTTCTGTACCTTGAGAAACAAATATCACATTAACTCCTAAAGGTTTAAGAATGTCTCTTAATGTTCCACATTTTATTTTACAGCTACCGCACCCCGAATCTACATAGATAATAGCACTTTTCTTACCTTTTAAGCCTGTTATGCTTAAGTTATTGCCATTAATATCGGTTGCAGAAAACGTTTTGAGTTTATCCCCAACAGAAGCAAGAGATAAACCATTTGGATACAATCTGTCAAATTCACTTCTCCCGTTTACTTTTATAAAGAGTAACTTTAGTGTCTTAATAAAACTATCTTTAAATCTATCGGCAAATAACTCAAGGTTTTGATCGTCAGGTTTAAATATACCTTCGTTCCCAACACATGCCTGTAAACCAAATCCATAAAACTTAGTAAAGTAAGTGTTAACATCTTGTATTGTGCCACCAATAAAAAGAGGTTTAAGCAATCCAAGAGAAACCACTTTGGCTTCTGTATCAACTATCAGTGAACATTTAGGAAAATTCTTAATACCGAAAACGGCAACATATCCATAAATCCTTAAAGTTCTATTATCAAATAATTGTGCAGTTTTAATAGAAAAATTAGTGTCTTCATCATCTCTTAAAGTTATAAAGCTATTTGCTGTAAATGCTCCTCTGCCAATTGCATAATACAAATCATTGCTTGAGCTTTTGTATGAAGAAATAAAGAGAAATCCAAGCACAAAATTTAGAATTAAAGAAGCTATTAAAACTATATTGAGTATATTTAATTTTTTCGAGCTTTTAACTTTTTTGGTTTCTAATTTCTTATCTATCTTCTTTTTCTTCTTACTCATGTAAGTTTAAATTAAAGTTTAAACAAGCTTCTTTTTTAATAGATTTCCAAGCCTTTTTATTCCTTCTTCAATCTTTTCAGGGGTAACCATTGTAAAGTTAAGTCTCATTGTGTTTGTCCCAGAACCATCAGCAAAAAACGCAGTTCCAACTATATAAGCTACGCCTTCAGCTATAGCTTCATTAAAAATGGAGACTGTATCAACTTTCTCAGGAGCGGATACCCATAGGAACATTCCTCCCTCGGGCTCATTAACCTTTACTTCCTCTGGAAAATATTTTTTAATTGCGTCGACCATAACTTTACATTTCACTGAATACGAAGCTTTAATCTTTTCTATATGAGGTCTTAAATAGCCTTTCCTTAAATATTCATCAGTTGCAACCTGAGTTATAACTGGGGTGCATAAGTCTGTTGCTTGTTTGAGGAGATTTATTTTATTTATAATTTCTTTGGGTCCTACGATCCAGCCAAGTCTTATGCCAGGAGCAAGAATTTTTGAAAATGTTCTTAAATATACTACATGATCATCGGTATCAAGAGCTTTAAGTGGCGGAAGAGGATCTCCTTTATATCTTAAATCACCATAAGGATTATCTTCAATAATTAAAAGATCGTACTCTTTTGCTAATTGTAAAAGCTCTTTCCTTCTCTCAAGAGACATACAAACACCTGCAGGATTTTGAAATGTAGGAACAGTATAGAAAAATTTTGGTTTTATACCTTTTGCTTTTAGTTCTTCGAGTTTTGAGGCTAATACAGAAATTATAGCACCATTTTCATCCATAGGAACAGTAACAAAATTTGCAAGAAAAGCATTAAATGACTGTATTGCGCTTAAATAAGTTGGAGCCTCAACTATGACTGTATCGCCTTTATCTATAAATATCTTTGAAATAAAATCTATAGCTTGTTGAGAGGCAGTAGTAATTATTATGTTGTCGGTAGTTACTCCTTTAATATTATCTTCTTCTGAAAGCTTAACTAAAGACTCTCTTAATGGGTAATAGCCTGGAGTTTCACCATATTGCAAAGAAATAGCTGCATGCTGTAGTAAAGCAATATCCATACATTCCTTATATTCACTAACAGGGAATAAATCAGGATCGGGCATACCTCCACCAAAAGAGATTATCCCAGGGCGGGAGGCAAGACTTAAAAGCTCTCTAATTACAGAGGATTTAACGCTTTTCGACATTTCTGTAAAAAGATCATCATAATTTAACATTTTTACACCTTCCTTTTATTTATTTTTATGAATACTTATACAGCCTAATTAAAAATGGTTTTGAAATCTCAAAAAAGTAAAATCCATCACTTGAGACAAGAAAATAATCGTTTTTAGAATTTAATCTTTTTTGATACAAAAGTTTATTACTATAAAGTGAAAAAAACTGAACTATAATACCTCTTCTCGATGTTAAATAAGTTTCATCTTGAGTTTGGCTATAGCCAACCAAAAAAGAGGTAGGAAGAACCAAAGAGGTAATTGGTACATATCCATACTGATTATTTTTATACAATATAGTACCGTCAATTCTATATATTCTTACTCCAGATGAGTCTATTATGCTAACTTTTTTAGAGTCAGGAGAAAAATTAATACCATTAATTCTTGATTTACACTCTTTTTGCCATAGTATTTGGCCATTTAAATCAAAAAAACTTAAAATGTTTCCTTTCTTACCAAACTTTTCGTACGTATAGCTGATACAAGAAAAGCCATCATTGCTTATCTCCTGTAAAATTGGATAATTATTTGAAAGGTTTTTGTAAACTGGAGGGTCAAGGTACGTATTCCAATTTACGTATCCATCATAACGTAAATTAAAAATATTACCTTCATCATCGGAAAAGAGTAAGTATTTACCATTTTGAGAAGCATTTATTTTAAACGTACCATAAATTTCGGGTAGCTTAAACTGCTTTATATTTCTACCCCTATAATCTGTATAAATATAAAGGTTTGATAAATCGGTTTTAGAAGTAAAAATAAAACCAAGATTTCCATCTTTAAAAGGGAAAAAATCAGAAACATAATTATTTTTCAAAAATTTTTCCCAAGAAACTGAGTTCTTTTTTATGTTAACGGCATAAACCGAATAAGTCTTCACATAAATGTGGCTCTCATCATATGAAAATTTTAAGTCTAATATTGGCTCTTTAAATAATTTTTCTAATATAACTTTTCCATCACTATCGTAAACTGTGAGTAAACCCAAATTAGTACCCACTGCAACATATTTCCCAAAATTAGAAATTGCCTCTGCATTTATAAATGCTGGAGATTCTTTTGCCCAACAAAGAGAAACATAACCTTTAGGAAGCATAAAATTAAATGAAAAAAATATACTTAATCCTAAAAGAAATAAAATAACAAATATATTATAGGTATTAAACCAGTTTAATTTTTTCCTTTTCACCATTACATAGCATAATTATAAGATTAACAAAAGATTTATGCAATACTTGATAGCTTCCTTTGATTCAATCTATAAATGCTTAATGTTTTACAACTGTTATTAAGTAATTTAAGTTAAGTTGTCTTGTGACATTTCTAACTTTGTTTTTTCGCGGTCACACTGAGGAATCTCCTCGCCATCACACGGTCATTCCGAAGTGCGTATTTTGCACATGTCCTTATGAATCTCTATATCACAAACAGCCATCTGAATGTGCGGATTTTGCACTTGTACTTATAAATCTCCATGTCCCTCCCTGGTCATTCTGAGCGTTAGCGAAGAATCTCCTCATTTAATCTTTTCCGCGTAAAACAGACATTCTTGTCTGTTTTTTTATTCAGACATGTACAAGGAAGTAAAGAGAGGAGACCCTTCGTCGCTTTTAGATACGCTCCTCAGGGTGACGGAGGGGGTGGTGCGTCATTCTCGAAAGTCTACAAACTGTCATCCCCGAAATCTTTTATCGGGGATCCAGACCAATTTTTAACATTTTTTGTATTTAGGAGTGACCAGAATTAAATTTTATTCCCACTTATGTATATGGAGGGTTTATTTTTACACATTTCGCATGAGGTAGAAATATGGAACTACCCTTAGTATTCTGGATTCCCGCTTCCGCGGGAATGACACAAAGGAGGAGTTCCTTCGGTCGCAAAAAACGCTCCCATCTCTTTTTTTGTCATTCTGAGCGTTAGCGAAGAATCTCCTTATTTAATCTTTTCAGCGTAAAACAGACATTCTTGTCTGTTTTTTTATTCACATCTGGGCTTGAGACATGCATTAGTAAAAAGAGGAGACCTTTCGTCGCTTTTAGATACGCTCCTCAGGGTGACGGGGGTAGGATGGTCATTCTGAGCCACCAAACAAGTCTTAACTTCCCCCCCTTTTTTTTGTTTGGACAGAAATTAATATAAATTAAAGTGATAAAATTAGAAAAATTTCTGTCATCTAAATATATTATCCTTTTACATTCTTTGGCTGTGAATTTAATTTTTCAAATCCAACGTTGAGTTTTAAAATATCGGGATTATGAAAATATTGCTCATAAAACCAAATATAGGCATCTTTTATAGATTCTTTCACGGTCCGAGTTGTGTATCCCAACTCTACTTCTGCTTTATCTTTTGAAACAAGAGAATTGGACTGAATCACTTCAAGAGAATAAGAGGTAAAAAGTGGTTTTTCTTTAGTGATATACGCAACAAGTGGTGTAAAAAGCGCTGCGAACTTTGCCATAAACATTGGCAAACAAACGTGTAAAACCTTATTTTGAGAAACTTCTCTTAAAGTGTTGAGAATTTCTTTTACTGTAATTTGCCCACCCGATAAAATATAGATTTCACCAGTTTTTCCTTTTTTCATTGCAAGAATTTCACCTTGAGCAACGTCTCTCACATCAGCAAAATCGTATGCGCCTTTAACATAAAAAAACAATTTGCTTTTCATATAATTAAGGACAAGTGTACCCATCTCAGAAACCTTATAGTCATAAGGACCAATGATACCTGTTGGTGCCACAATAACTGCATCAAGCCCTTTTTTTACACCTTTAATTACTTCCTCTGTTGCAAGCGCTTTAGACTTTGCATAATCCCCATACAAGGGCTCAAGTGGTAAATTTTCTGTGATTGGTATTCCTTTCTCTGGCTCTTTAAACGCGTGCACGGAGCTTGTAAAAACAAGTCGTTTTATCTTTAATTTTAAGCATGCCTCTACAACATTTCTTGTACCAACCACATTTACGCTATAAAGCTTATCCCAGTCGCCTTTGCTGATCGAGATAATGCCAGCCGTATGAAATACATAATCAACTCCATCAAGCGCTTTTTTAAGACTTTCATAATCTCTTACATCTGCATAACGTATTTCAACAGGAATGCCCTCTAACGGTTTTAAATCTTCATCATAAGGAACTATACCCACGACCTTATATCCTTTTTCTATTAATAACCTTGTCAATACGTTTCCGAGGTGCCCTGTTGCACCAATTACACAAACCATATTAATCCCCCTAATATCATGTTTGCAAAGCTTTTAACGTCTATCTTTTCTTCGAAAAAATTGTTTACATCAAAATAGAATTTTGTAAAGAATTTCTTGCTGCAATTATCAAATTTCTTTAGTATTCCAAACTTTCTAAAATATTTAAAAATGATGACCAACCAGTCAGTCATATTAAATTATATTTTTTACTCAGTTTTACTATATAGCTTAGTAAGAACTATCTTGTTTTGCTTGGAGGCTCGATAAATATAATAAAAGCAAATCAGAAAATGAGCCGTCAAAATGTCTGAAAAAGAAACTTTTTTATTTTCTATCGATGTTCTACTTATTTGAAGGAGAAATACCATAAGCTTTAATCACTTCTTGAATATAAATAATACCATTTCCAGGTTCATCAATTCTTAATTTTCCTCTTATTGAGGAAACAATTGATTCAGTCATTTCAGATTCCGATAAAATAATGACAACTTCTTTCTCGGGTTCGATTTCCATTGAAAAAAGTTTGGTAGTTTCGCTAATTCCTGACCACCTAGCATTAAGTATAGTGCCTCCTTTTGAACCTGCGTTGGTAGCTGCATCAATAACTTCTTCAGCTTTACCTTTATCTACCATTATTGTAATTAGATGATACATAGTATTATCTTCACCTCTATCACTTTTTTTATTTTTGCATGTTACATTCTTTTTCCCAAAAATATTGCAAATAGAAGTAGTAAAAGCTATTCCGCGATTCGGCTTATATAGCTCAAACTCTCTATTAATATCTTCTAAAGCTTTTTGGGCAGTTACTTTATCAGCTATCAAAAAAACAATCTCTTTTCTTATATCAGAGAGTCCCATGAAATCCAAAATATGATGACTTTTAGCAGTTCCTTTTCCTAAGATTATTATTCCTCCAGAAATGCCAAGATGCTTAGCTGATTTTACCAATCTACTGCCCAATCCAAAGTTTACAATTGCGCATATTAACTCCAAGTCGTATACTTCAGAGTTTTTATTCAATATTACTTATGCCTCCTTTTTTAGATTTTACTTTAAAAATAAAACCTAAGATTTGTGTCACAATTAATGGAGTCATTGCAATAGTTGCAACAACTCCAAATCCATCTACTAAAACGTTTGCACATTCTATCGCTTCAGCAGCTCCTTGTGTAAATGCTAAGATAAATGTAACAGTCATTGGTCCTGATACAACTTGACCTGAGTCAAATGCAATTCCTACAAATAGCTCAGGAACAAAGTAAGCCATTACAATTGCTATAATATAGCCTGGAAGCAGATAATGCCATAATTGTATTTCTGGAATTAAGATTCTTATTACAGATAATGTAACGGCTAAAGCTTCTCCTAAAGCTAATGCAATCATTACAGCTTTTCTTTTTACATATCCGCTTGTAACATCTTCAATTTGGTGAGTTAACACGCTAACAGTGGGTTCAGCAAGTATAGTAACCATACCCAATATAAATCCTAACAGAATAACATACATATGGTTATCAATAGAAGCCAGCTTATATCCAACAATATTTCCAACTTGAATAAAGCCTGCATTTACTCCTAATAAAAACATAACTAATCCAACAAAAGTGAACAACAGCCCAAATAGAATCTTTCTAACGGTTGATCTTGACAATTTAAGTGAAAATTTCTGAAATATAAGAAAAATAACTATGATAGGAAAGAGGGCAACAATAACTTCTCCGGCTATGACTGGCAACTTTTGAATAAACGGTCCAATAATAGATGTTGATACTAATTCAATATTTTCAAGAGTTCCTGTAATTTTACCAGTTTTTGACATGATACTCATTAGCATAACTGACATAATTGCACCTGTAGAAGCTATAGCAATTAAACCAAAACTATCTTTTTCAGAGGCTTTGCTATCTTTCTTTAACTTCGAAACACCCGTTGCAAAAGCCAAAATAATTGGAACCATCAATGCTCCAGTAGTAGATGCTGAGGCATCAAAAGATATTGCTAAAAACTCTGGTGTTGTAAATAACGCAATAATAAATATAATGCCGTAAGAAATTAACAATAACTTTTGATATGAAAAATTATAAACGATCCTGATAAGTCCTACACAAAACATTGATGCTATCCCTAATGATACAATCATTACAACGCTGCTTTTTGAAATCATTCCCGATGTAACTGATTCTACCTGCCCAGCCAATATGTGAAGATCTGGCTCAGCAATTGCTATAAAAAAACCAATGAGTAATCCAACTATGACAATTATCAAAATTTTATTAGACTTTACTATAGTTGAACCTATAGCATTACCAATTGGAGTGATACTGATATCTACTCCAACTAAAAAAAGTGTCAGCCCAAAAATAATCAGCGCTGAACCAATAAGAAATCTTATAATTAGTTCTGTCTCCATTGGTGTCAGAGTAAAGTTTAAAATCAGTACTATGATTGTAATTGGAAGAACCGAATATAAGACCTCCTTAAATTTCGAAATAAGCACGCTTAACTAAAATAAATCCTTTCTATCAGCATAAAAACATTTATTCTGCCCAGAACCAATTAACTAAAAAAAATTTAAACTGTTTTCTATACATCAACATATATTATTTTTCTGTATCCAATTTGATAAAATGAATCTTTTCCTATCATATGCAAAACACCATATAGTTTATGAACATAATCCAAAAAATATTTGATACTAATATATCTTTCATAACAATTCTGTTCCATATATAGCATTTTTTATGCCTTTAGCGAAAACTAACTATGTGGCCAGATAAATTTTCTGTATCTTTAATTGCATTTTCCAATAGTTCATTAATATAATTATATAAAAAAAGCTTCCAAATACTTCACTATAATCGCTGTACATAAAATTCATATAAAAACTAATGTATGATTTGGCTAAAATCATCTATTAAAAATACTTACCATTTAGAAGAGACTGATAGATTGAGACCCTTCAGTTGCAAAAAATGCTCCCTCAGGGTGACGGGATGGGATGGTCATTCTGAGCCACCAAACTGTCATTCCGAAAGTGCGGTATTATTGCACCTGTCACGATGGAATCTCCACATCCCTTCACGGTCATTCTGAGCAAAGCGAAGAATCTTCTCATTTAATCTTTTCATTATTGTAGAACAGACATTCCTGTCTGTTTTTCTTATTCAGACATGTACAAGGAAGTAAAAAGAGGAGACCCTTCGTCGCTGGAAAGATGCTCCTCAGGGTGACGGTTGTGGTGTTGTTCCGAAGTGTGGTATTTTCGCACAAGTCCTTAAGGAATCCCTTCTTTTTACGCATCAAGAAGGAGTCCCTTCGGTCGCAAAATACGCTCCCTCAGGATGACGGGGAAGTGGTCATCCCCGAACCTCTACAAACTGTCATCCCCGAAATCTTTTATCGGGGATCCAGACCATTTTTTGTCTTTAATATTTTCTCATACTTAGGA
>JBPOJC010000004.1:0-24161 GCA_052034135.1 Caldisericota bacterium
TTTGCTTCTTCTTGTATTTAACATATCACCTTTTGATTACAAAAAAGACAAACTATACTGTAGTATATAACAAAAAATAATTAACTGATTATATCAGGGGAAACATTGGTTAGTTTGGGAAGTTGGGTTTAAATATTTTCTATTTTTGTATTGTGACGGTCATGATTGTTTTTTATTACATTCTTGTCTGTTTTCTTATTCATGCCTGTACAAGGAAGTAAAAAAGAGGAGGGTCTTCGTCGCTAAAAAAGACGCTCTCTCTACTTTTTCGTCTTTCTGAGCATAAGCGAAGAATCTTCTTATTTAATCTTTTTATTCTTACAGGGTAGACCAATGTGTCTACTCCTTTTGTCATACCCGAACTCATTTATCGGGGATCCAGACCAATTTTTGTTTTAATAGGTATTATAAAAAAAGGAGTTCCTTACGAAGCAAAATACATATACGCTCCCTAAGGAAGACGGAGTGGGGGGGGTGTCCTTCTTCGCCATGAAATAGGCTTCCTCAGCGGCAGTTGGAACCCATTCGTCGTTAAGATTAGTGCTCCTCAGGGTGACACATCTCACCGTCATTCCGAAGTGCGGTATTATCGCACACAAGTCCTTAAGGAATCTCCTCATTTGTCCTTGTCATCCTCGAATGTCTACAAACTGTCATCCCCGAATGTATTTATCGGGAATCCAGACCTTATTTCTAAACATACTTCTAAACTCTCTGGATTCCCGCTTTCGCGGGAATGACCAAGAAATTCATGGGATGTTGAAAAGAAGATCCTTGGATCGTTTGGAAGATACTCCCTCAGGAGGACTGGGGTGGGAGTGACTGAATTAGCAATTTTGCCCCACTATATATTATGGAGGGTTTATTTTTAAACATTTTGCATGAGGTATAAACATGGAACTACCCTTAGTATTCTGGATTTCCATTTTCATGGGATGACATAGCAAAACCCTGGATTCCCGCTTTCGCGGGAATGACGAAGAAAGTTACGGTAATGACAAAAAAAATCAAGAGAATGACACAGATGAGGGGATCCTTCGGTCGCAAAATACGCTCCCTCAGGATGACATTAGGAGATATGCCGTTCTGAGCATCAGAGAAGAATAACTTTATCATGTTGCCTCATTTAATTTTGCTTTTTGAAATTATTATCGTTGCTTCATCAAAAAATCTAAACATGAGTTTCTAACGCTTCCATTTTATCAGATTCTTCAGAGATTGAAATATTTTTATAACCTACAAATTGCCTCACAATTGAGTAGTTCTTCTGCTCAACATAGCAGTTATCATTCTTCTTGTATTTTCTTCCCCTGGTGAATGTTATCTTATTTTCACTGCAATATCTGAATAGTTCATCATTAATGAATTCTCCCCCATTATCGGAATCTATTCCTAATATTGGAAATGGAAACCTCGAAAACAATTGAATTAAGTGCATTAAATACATTAATCTGTGCTTTATTCTTTGCTGCTTTAAGTCTTAAGTCCAGCCTGTATATACATCAGTTACATCAAGAGGCTAAAGCATAATCTCCTCTTGCATAACTACAATCATGTGCTACGAGATCTATTTCAACAAAACCTGGTTTATTCTCATTCCAATCTGTAAATGTTCTAATAGGTATTTGACTCTTTAAAAGCATTCCTGGAATAGTTAAGAGATTTCCTTCTTCTATTCCATCTTCTTTTTTCAGGTTTAAGTAATCTATCAATTGTAGAAGCACTTATTTTTAATAGTTTCATTCTTACATCTTCTTTTAATTCAATTTCTTTGTAACTCAGGAAGGAAATGGAATAATTTCTTTCATAAATGGAGCAAGTCTCTTACCACATATACAATTTTCTATTACCCAAATCTTCTTTAATGCTTTAAATACATCTATATCGTAATATTTTTCTCTTCTTCTCTTCATCTTTTTTGTAATATCAGCTTCATAAACAATATCAGGGTTTTTAGTTGACCTTACCCTCTTTTTCTTATGAGAACTAAGAAGATAAGAAGCATAAGTTCTATGATAGTTTGTTAAAGAAATAAATTCATCCAATATTTTTCCTTTCTCTTTCTTAGTTGCTTTCCTATACCTTTCTGCCATAATTTTTGTTATCTTTTTTCTTTCATTCATATTTAATTTCACTTTTATACCTCCTGTAGTCTGACCTACAGAAGGATATTATATATTTCATCAAGATTTTTAATTTGAGGCAATGATTGCTTTTCAAAAAGATTTTAAGTGAAGCAATTCGGAAAGTAGGAAAATTAAAAATAAAGAATATAATTTGAAATTGAAGTTAAGTTTTGGAGCTACCGATTAATTATGAGTGAGATTTTGTCTCATTTGAAAGAAGCAAGACAATGGGCAACTAATGATGATGGAACAGTTTATATAAAAAGATACCTTGTAATGCCTAATCCCTTGGATGATTTAGTAACAGATAGAAAAAATAGAACAATAACTACTGATACAACTGAAAAAAAACGGAAAGCATGGCTCAGACCTTTGCGGAGAAGGCAACTGTGCCTCAGAAACCTCGACAAATTATTGCACCTTTACAAGTGCTTGATTGTTTAATAAATGAGAATTGAAAAGTGCAAAGAAAGAGAAAAATGAAAAAGTTAAGAATAAAAAACAAAAAAATTATCAAATTGTTGGTGTTAATGCTTTCAGCAATAATGATATTACAAGCTTCTGGGTTAACATTTAGTGGCACTTTTGTTGAAGTTCCTGAAAGCAAATTTGAGGTTATTGCAGAATTACCTTCCTTTAAATCAATATTTCCTGATCATATAAGATGGAACTTCATTCAACTCGAAGAAAAATCGGAAGGATTAGTTCTTGTAAGAGAAATAGAAGGTTTTAAGAACTCATGTTTTCTGCTTGAACTTTACGATATAAAGAAGAAAGAAATCATTAGAAATGTATTTCTTGGCACAAGTGAAGAGTTAAGAGAAGAACTCTCAAGTATCATAACAATATCTGATCTTGTAGTAGATAGTGAAAATAAATTATATATTGGACTAAAGAATGAGATATTTGTTTTCTCTAATGAACTAAGGTTATTAAAGATTTTAACCATTCCTGACTTGAAATCTTACAATATTGACTTTCCAAATATATTATTTTCCAAAGAGAACAAGCTTTTTATATTATGGTTTGGTAAGGTTATATCTGTTGATAAAAATACAGGTGAAGTAGTAGACAACATAAATATTAATAAAAGCGATTATTCAGAAATAACAAATTTAGGCACTCATGGAATCGCCGACTATAAAGAATCATCTATAGCAATTTATTATGCAGACTATATACTTAGGAAAGAGAAAGAGTGGAAAAAAGTTCTTTTTACCTATAATGTTAACACCCAAACTGTTGAGAAAAAATTCATCTTCTCAGAGGAAGACAATCTTTTTTCTAATGAAATTTACGCTTGCTTTCATATTGACTCCTGTTATCCATATATTACTATCTGGGTTGAAGATTCGGATTATAACACTTATGTTTTTATTTGTAATCCCGAAAGTGAATGGGTAAATCTGCTAAAGTTGGGTAGATTGTACACTCCTGATATAAATCGTGGGAGAATAAGAAAAGAGGAGAACAAATATTTCTACTACTTGCAGACATACGACAATAGTAAAAAAAGAGATATTATTTTCCGCATAAATCTAACAGAATATCTAAAGTAATTAATTGCTTGGTAGGCCAGAAGGAAGAATTACCATTATAGTTATACTGTCTCAATGCAGTAAATGGTAATTTAATATGGAAATATAAAGTGAGTTCGTTGTTCTCTTCTCCTGTTTTTAAAGATAATAAATATATATTGGTTCATTATCAAAAAGATGTTTATACTGCCTTAAAGAGAGATAATACTCGAAATTGAGGAAATAGAATCAATTTTGCCACATAAACAACTTTTTAAGTTTAATTCTAAAAATTCAAATAAGACAATAGAAATGGAAACTTTGAAAACTGAAATTTTTCCATATTTAATTAAAGAGGCAGATTCGAAAATAGATCCAAACCTTGAAAAAGATTACAGTGGGAAGATTTCATTTTACTTTGGTAACTAAATAATATGAATTATGTATATTATGAACAGAAGATAAAAAGAGCTAAATGCTCTAATTCAATAGCGAGTTATGACTTTCTTGATTATAAAAACTTTTTGGTAAATAAAAGAAAATTTAAAAATAAGATTAATTAAAATTTTAATAATGTTCCAACACCCAAAAGCATTACACCTGTTAAAACCATAAATAGGGAGGAAGTAGCTTTAAATCTTACTTTATCGCTATTTTGTATTTCTTTTAATATGGAATCTATTATCTTTCTTGCTTGTTCGGCATCTTTTTTCCTGTATTTATAGTTTAGCATAACATCTCCAAAGAATGAATTTGATCTGTATGAAATATCTATTTCAGGATCTTCAATATATATTTTTGTTCCATAATTCCATTTTTTAAATGGTAAAGAATCTACAGTTTTATTAAGTACATCTTCAAAATCACAAACATTAATTCCTGAAATCGAGTATTTGTATGGACTTAATATTCGCTGAATCGTTATTGGTATAAAAATAATCCAAATAGAAACACTACTGATATGAGGATTCAATAAATCACCAATGATTAAAAACACTAAAATGGAAAAACAAAATAAGTCATCAAAAATTGCACTATAAATTAATGGTTTTCTCCTGATTAACATAAATATTCCATATAAGATTAATACTAACGACAAAAAAATTAATATATTTTGAAATCTAAACAAAAATTTTATCTCCACGAAGAATATCTTAATATATTAGTTTTGCTAATGCAATTAATTAGTAAATTAGCAATAAATTGTATATCATCCAACTCTGAAACATTAAAAACCTATTAAATTAATAAACTTAAATCTAAATTTTTAGTGAACTAAAGCCTTTAAAAATTTGTATTTATTATTAGAATGCTTATAATATTGCTATACCCTGCGATGGTGGTGAGCAATAAAGTAGGTTTGAACCAACACTGAAAAAACGAGAACAAATTTTAGTGCGGAGTGGCTCTTTTAACGAAGAACCCGAAGCATTAATGGAGTTCTCACCTGTTTGATACAGGTTCAGAAAATCTACTGGCCACGCTATTGTGGGGTTTAATATTTATGAGGATAAAATGGTCAAAAAGGCTATAATACGAAAAATAATTGAAGACAAAGCTTTAGTTGAAATAATCGAAGATGCAGAACATTGCGATTTTAACTGTGAAGGTTGTGAACAAAAAAATAAATTATTATTAGCAGATGCCACTATTCCAGTTAAAGAAAATGATGTTGTAGAGATTTTTGTAGAAAACTACAAATTTTTTATAAGTACATTTGTAACTTTTATTTTGCCACTAATTTTATTTATTTTAGGGCTATTCTTGGGTAGAGGAAATGAAATAAAAAGTTTATTGTTTGGTGGTATATTTGTTGCATTTGCTTTAATTTTTGCTTATATATTTGATAAACACTTTAAAGCTAAAGTTACTATAGAGAGAGTTCTTTTTGAAGGTGGTAATTTATGAGTAAAAATTTTTTAAGTGGGTTTGTAGCAGGAACTGCTGTAGGATTTCTTATAGGTTTGTTAACTGCGCCTGAAGAAGGTATTATCTTTAGAAATCGTATTTATAGCTCAATTGAAGAAGAAGTAGATAAAATATCAAAATCAGCAAATAGAATGGTTAACTTATTTAGGAAAAAGGAAGATCAAACCTTAACTTTAGAAGAAGAGTTACACTAAAGCATTAAAATTCATCTTTTGGAGAGGTATAATGAAAAAAGCCACTGTATCGGTTGCTTTAGTATTTGCAATTTTGCTTGCTATTTCCAATGTAGCAATTGGAAATAGCACTCTTCTATTTTTTGAATCTGATTCTAATAAATACGAAGTAGATACTACCTTTAAATTATCGATTAAAGTTAGCGATGTTACAGATCTGTTTGGTTATTCTATAAATGTTGATTATGATGAAGCCAAGCTTGCACCTTTTGAAATAACTGAAGGAGATTTTCTAAAAAGTGCTGAAAAAGAAACAGTATTTAAAAATACTATAGATTCCGCAAAAGGAGAAATTCTTGTTGCTTCAGCTCTTCTTGGAAAAGGCAACGGCGTAAGTGGGAATGGAGTCCTCTTTACAATTAGTTTTAAAGGAAAATTCTCTGGAAAATGCTATTTTAAATTTTTAAACTCCTACTTAAAGAATTCATCGCTTTCTGATATTCCGTTTGAAATAAATGATTATTCAATTGAAATTTATAAAATCGATGAGGGACCTATACTATCAGTTGATACAACTATTCTTGACTTTGGTAAAGTAAATTTTGGAGATACTCCTTCATTAAAATTTAATATAATAAATAGTGGCAAAGGTGAACTTCAAGGTGAAATAAGTTCTTTAAATCCATGGATAAAAGTAAATCCTCAAAGATTTTATGGAGACACTGAAGTTACGGTTACGATAGTCTCAACTCTCGTCGCTCCAAACTCGAGCTATGATGGAGAGGTAAAGGTAAGGAGCAATGTTGGCGAAGTAAGTGTATTAGTTAAAGTTTATATTGTCCAAGAGATATCTAAAGAACCACCACCATTAAAAATACTCACTCCAGAAAATAATCTTTTAACGAGAGAGAGTAGGGTATTCATTCTCTGCGAAACCAAACCAGGCTGCTTTGCTTCAATAAATGGACAGAAAGTTCCTGTTGATCTTGAAGATGGCATTTTCTGGTATAATGCAAATCTTGAAGAGGGAACAAACACGTTTGAAATTTCAGTATGGGATGCATACGAAAACAAAAGAAGTGAAGTTTTAACAGTAATAAGAGACACGACTCCTCCCCAAATTCAGGTTGATAATATTCCTCTACTTATAAGCACTGAAGAAATAACTGTTTCAGGTAAAACTGATCCAGACGCAATTCTTGCTTTTAATGATTCACCTGTAGAGTTAAACGCCGATGGCACATTTACTGTAAAGTATAAGGTGCAAGGCGAAGTTAATCAGCTTATTTTTACCGCAAGAGACTCTCTTGGCAATAAGAAGACTGTTGTCAGAGTCTTCTTTTATAGTCCACCGTTAAAAAATAAAATTGTTTTAACTGTTGGAAGCAAAATTGCATCATTTAATGGCATAAACTTTACTCTTGATACTCCACCAGTAGTTCATAACGGAAGAGTAATGGTTCCACTGCGTGCTATTGCAGATATATTTGGCGCAGAAGTTAATTGGATATCTGATGAAAAAAAAGTAATTATAACCCTTAGACTTGAAAAAATAGTTTTAACCGTTGGAGTAAATAGTGCCAATTTTAATGGTAAAGATATGTTTCTTGATTCACCACCTATTATTCAAAATGAAAGAGTTATGGTTCCAGTTAGATTTATCTCTGAAGCATTTAAAGCTCAAGTTGATTGGGACGCTATAACAAAAACAGTAATAATTAAATTTTAGAATGAATTTTCCATATGGAAAAAAAAAGCCATTTATAAGGCTTTTAGGTATAATTTTTGGAAGCCTTATTGATGCTTTTGGCTATGCTGCTTTTTTAGTTCCAAACAAATTAAATCTTGGCGGTATAGCTGGTATAGCTACAATCTTATATCATCTTACAGGAATGCCTGTTGGTATTCTGTACATTCTTTTTAATATACCAATATTTATTCTTGCCTTTTTCAAATTAGACAAAAAAGTTTTATTAAGAACTGGCATAACCCTTATATTTAACGGATTAGCAATAGATTTACTTATGAAATTTTTAAATTACCTACCATTAACTGATAATCTTCTACTTGCGTCGATTTATGGTGGAGTTTTGTCTGGAATTGGAATTGGTTTAGTTTTTAGGTCTCGTGGCTCTCTTGGTGGAACTGACCTTCTTGCTCAGGTTATATTTTCCTACACTCATTTTTCTTTTGGACAGATTGTATTTTTTATTGATGCAACAGTAATTCTTTTAACTGCAGTTGTATTTAAAAATGCTGAACTTGCATTATTGCCACTTTTAGCTCTATTTATTCTTGGTAAAGTGGTGGATACTGTGCAAGAAGGAATTTCAACTGCAAAAGTAGCACTGATAATTACTAATGAAGATGAAAAAGTTCGAAAATATATTCTTGATGAAATGAGCAGAGGTGTTACTATTTTAAAAGGCTATGGAGGCTATTCTGAGAAAGATAAAAAAATATTATTATGCGCTTTTTCCCGTTCTCAAATTACAAGCTTTAAGGAAAATATTTATTCTTTGGATCCGGAGGCTTTTATTATGATTGGTAGTCTTGACGAGATTATTGGTGAGGGTTTTAAAAGTGGTTTCTGAAATAAGCACTAAATTACTTGTTGCAAAGGATATTACTAAGTCTTATCCACCAAATGTTACTGCAGTAAATCATATAAGTTTGTCAGTTGATAGAGGAGAATTTTTATTTATCACCGGGAAATCTGGTGCAGGCAAAACTACCTTGATAAGACTATTATCCAAGCAAGAAGAGCCTGATAGCGGGAAACTATTTATTGCTGGTAAGGATATTACTTCAATTCCGAAATCGAAAGGTTATGTTGTTAGAAGAGAGTTAGGAGTAGTTTTTCAGGACTTTAAACTCATTGACTATAAAACTGTATTTGAGAATGTATCATTTGCCCTTGAAATGCTTGGATATCCAAATTCCTATATAAATGAAAAAACTTATGAAGTTTTAAGTGTTGTTGGACTTAAAGATAAAATGAAATTATTTCCAAAAGAACTTTCCGGGGGCGAGCAACAGAGAGTAGCAATAGCTAGAGCAATTGTCAACAATCCAATTATTTTATTTGCTGATGAACCAACTGGTAATTTGGACTGGAAGACATCTTTTGAATTAATGGATCTTTTTCTGGCTATTAATAAGAGAGGTTCAACCATTGTTATGGCAACTCACAATGAAGATATTGTAAAAAAGCTAAAAAAACGTAATCTTGTTATGGATAAAGGGAAAAAAGTTGATGAGATTTTTTATTGATATTAAAAGAGAACTTAAAGAAGCTATTATAAACTTTAAGCGAAACGGAATAATGAGCCTTGGGTGTATCATTATTTCGACAATTGCTTTACTATCTCTTGGCGTTACATTACTTATCTCGGTTTATGGTAATTATGCTGTAGCTTCTATAGGAAATAGGCTAAAAGTCACAGCATTTTTTAAAAACCAGGCAACAGAAGCGAACATTAATGAGGTAGTTTTAAAAGTAAAATCTCTTCCTCAAGTTAAAGAAGTAATTTATATTTCGCCAGAGAAAGCATTAGAAGAACTAAAGCAAAATTTTGAAGATTTAGATATGCTTGAAACAAGTGCTATACCACCCTCAATAAGGATCACTCCAAAAAATTCAAATGAAATAAATTATGTGATTGAAGAAATTAAAAAATTCCCACAAGTTGAATCAATAAATGATGTTTCGGATATAGCTAATTCTTATTCGAGCATGGTAAGAATAGTCACTATGATCTCGATTTCGATAATTATTTTTTTCTTTGCTGGTTTTATTTTTATGATTTCATCAGCAACAAATCTCGCCATTTATTCTTTTAGAAAAGAAATTGAAATAATGCAATTGATTGGATCATCAAGAGCATATGTGAGGAATCCGTTTCTTTTTTTAGGCGGATTTTATGGCTTGATTGGTGCTTTAATATCTTCTCTCCTCATATTTCCGTTATCTAAGGAAGTGGATAAAATTTATAGAAGTTTTATGTTTTATGTTCCGATAGAGTTTAATAATTTGAGAGTGCTAATATTTATATGTGTGAGTATTATAATAATAGGTATAATAGGTGGCATAACTGCGTCAGCTATTTCTGTAAAAAGGTATTTAAAATGAAAAAAGTAGTAATTATTTTTATTTTAATATTTACTGTGTGTTCCATACAACCCTTTTATAAAGTTTCTTCAGTTGATGAAATAGAAGATCTCACAAATAAAATTGAAGAGAAGAAAAAAGAAACAGAGCGGATAAATAAAGCAATAGATGAAATTAATGCAATTATCGAAGATCAAAAAAAGGAAAAGGAAAGTATATTAACTGAATTAAATAAACTTGAGAATCAAATCTCAATAGTTAGTAAAGAGTTGGAACTGTTATCAAACGAAGAGGAAAAATTAAAACTATCATATACAAAATGCTTAAAAGAACTCGAGATTCTTGATAATTCTATTGAAACAGGCGAAGAGCAATTAAACAAAATTTTATTTACTCTATACAAAAATTACACTCTTAACTATTCTGCATTTATTTTTTCTTCAAAATCATTTAATGAAATAATGGATAAAAGTATTTATCTACAGTTTCTTATATCAGCTGACAAAAGTTATATAAATGAGCTAAAAGATAATAAAGAAAAAAAATCCTCTCTTCTTAAAGAACAGGTTGATAGCCAGGTAAGATTATCAGTTTTAGTGGATGAGAAAAAAAAGAAAAGTGATGAATTGAGTGGTCTTGAGAAGAAAAAAGAAAATCAAATATCAAAGCTTGCTTTTGAATTGGAAACATCTAAAAACGAGCTCAAATCACTAATTGAAGCACAGGAAAGAACTGAAAGAGAAATCAGAGAATTGATAAAAATAAGAGAAGAAGAAATTAAAAGAAGAAAATTTAAACAAACTCCGATGGGACCATTGATTTGGCCTGTGAATGGAACTGTGACAAAAGGTTCAGGTTTTGGTATGAGGCTTCACCCAATATTTGGTGTTTATAGAATGCACACAGGAATTGATATAGATGCTCCATACGGTACTCCTGTTAAGGCAGTTCAAAGTGGATATATTATATATGCAGATTGGCTTGGCGGATACGGTAATACTGTCATTATTCAGCACGATGAAAAACATTCAACTTTATACGGACATTTAAGATCATTTAATGTTAAAAACGACCAATATGTTAAACAGGGAGATATTATCGGAAAAGTTGGCTCAACAGGTTGGTCGACCTCGCCACACCTTCATTTCGAGGTAAGAATTAACGGCGATCCAGTAGATCCTCTAAATTTCTTACCATAACTTTTAATTAAATAATTTCTATTTGACCCTAATTTATACTTGTTGTATTATTGGCTTGTTAATTTTTAAAAAAAGGATAATAAATGAAAAATTATATAAAGAGCAATTTAACAATAGTTTTAATTTGTGTTTTAGCTTTTGTCTTTGGTTATGGAACAGCAATATTTCGGTATGGATTTAATGATTTACCAATCACAAGATTTTCAATTTCAACTGTCAGAAATAATTACGTAGAGAAGGTTAATGATGAAACAATTGCTAAAGGAGTTGTGGATTCATTAGGAGATCCTTTTAGCAGTTATTTAACTAAAGATGAACTTAAATCTTTTGAAACTCAAATTTCAAGCAATTATGTTGGAATAGGCATAATAATATCAAGTATTGATAACAAAATTAAAATCATTAGAGTGTTAGACAATTCACCAGCTAAAAAGGCTGGATTGGAAGAGGATTCAGAGATAGTCAAAGTAAATGGAATAGATGTTCAAGGAAAAGAGCTTGAAAGTGTGTCAGCATTAATAAGAGGTCCAGAACAAACCTCAGTTGTTTTAACTATTACTAAAAATAATATAACAAAGGAGATCGTATTAAAAAGAGAAAGAGTTGAAATAGAAACTGTATCAGGAATGATGGTTTCACCCGAAATAGCATACATAAAAATATATTCTTTTAATTTAAATACTGATGATGAATTTAATAAAGTTCTTGATCAATTGATTAAGAACAATCCTAAAGGTTTAATTCTTGATCTTCGTGATAACGGAGGCGGAATATTGGAAGTAACTGAAAATATAGCGAAGAGGCTATTAAAAGATGGTTCTATATTTCTTTATGTGCAGGATAGAAATAATGAGCCGAAGCCTCAATATATTTATAATGCAAATCCAATAAATATTCCCATAGTAGTCATAGTTAACAGAAATTCAGCTTCTGCTTCTGAAGTTTTAGCTGGTGCTATTAGAGACAATAATGTAGGCAAAATATTAGGAGAGAAAACTTATGGAAAGGCAACTATACAAAAGATTTTCTATTCTCCTTTTTCGGATGGAGCAATAAAATTAACCGTACAGAAATATCTAACTCCTAATAAGTATGATTTAAATAAAAATGGTTTAACTCCTGATATACCATTTTCAGATCTTACTGAAAGCAGTAATCCAAAAGAAGATAAGGCCATAAAGAAAGCATTAGAACTTTTCTAAAACTAATAAAAAGGTGAATTATAATGGATCAATTCTATAAACTTTCATGCAAAGAAACAGCTAAAAAGCTTTCAACTAATATTGAGTCTGGTCTATCAGAAAAAGAAGCAAAGATAAGACTAAAAAAATATGGTCCAAATAAAATTAGTGAGGAAAAAGGGAAATCTCCTTTAAGAATATTTATAGCTCAATTTCAAAGTGTTTTAATCATAATTTTAATCATTGCTGCTATTGTTTCTTTTTTCCTTGGAGATACTGTTGAAAGCGTGGCAATTCTTTTTGTTGTTGTATTAAATGCTATTCTTGGATTCGTCCAGGAGTATCGAGCTGATAAATCAGTAAAAGCTTTAAAAGAGCTTGTGTCTCCTATTGCTAAGGTTATTAGAGATGGTAAAAGGAAAGAAATACCCCAGGAAGAAGTTACTGTTGGAGATATCGTAATTTTAGATTCGGGTGATAAGATTCCTGCAGATTTGCGTATAATTGAAAGTGCAAGGCTTCAAATTGATGAGTCGATACTTACTGGCGAATCAACAACAATAGATAAAACTGACGAAGTAATCCAGAATGAGATAAATAGTATTGGAGATATGGTTAATATGGCTTTTATGGGAACTATAGTAACCTTTGGAAGGGGTAAAGGTATAGCAGTTAAAATTGGTAAAGATACTGAATTAGGTAAAATTGCTTCATTAGCTCAAAATATTGACGTTGAGAAAACTCCTCTTGAGAAAAAGTTAGATTTATTCTCAAAAAGGCTTTCTCTTATACTTGGTATAATTTGTATTGTTATATTTGTACTTAATCTAAAAAATGCAGGAACAGGTTTAAAAGCCATTCAAGATACATTTATATTTGCAGTTTCGCTTGCAGTTGCGGCAATTCCTGAAAGCTTACCAGCTGTTACCACTATTGTCTTATCTTTAGGCATAGGAAGAATGAGTAAACGTAATGCAGTAGTTAAGAGACTTTCATCAGTTGAAACACTTGGTTCTACTACTGTAATTTGCACCGATAAGACTGGTACAATCACCGAAAATAAAATGAAAGTTTCGGTTATTTATTGCAATGGAATAGAATATGTAATTGATAATGGTTTACCTAAAGATAAAACACTAAACAAAATTAAGGAAGTATGTTATTTTGATAACGATGCCATAATAGAAGGAGAGCGACAAATAGGTGACCCCACAGAGGTTGCACTTCTTGAAATTTGTGAAGATTTGGATGGTAAATTAGCAAATATAAGGTTTAGTAGTAGGATTTATGAATTACCTTTTGATTCTGCTAGAAAAATGATGAGCACAGTTAATGAAATAAATGGAAAAAAATATTTTTATACAAAAGGAGCTTATGAGGAAGTAGCAAAAAGCTCTAATACAGTCTTGTTTAATGGAAAGTTGGTCCCATTTACCGAACTTAAAGGTGAATTTGATAAAAAGGTTTTAGAGCTTAGCAGTAAAGGCTATAGAGTACTTGCAGCAGCATTTAAGGAAGTAAATAATGATTATACCGAAGATAATCTAACATTCTTGGGTCTTATTGCTATGAGGGATCCAATAAGAAAAGAAGTATTTAAGGCTATAGATACTTGCAAAAAAGCAGGAATAAGAGTAATAATGCTAACAGGAGATCATATAGAAACAGCCAAAGCCTACGCAAGAGAGCTGGGACTCATGAATGATTCTAATATGGCTTACTCTCATTCAGATTTAGATAAGATTACTGACTTGGAGCTTAAAGAGATTTTAAAAAAAGCAAATGTCTTTGCAAGAATAAACCCAGAGGATAAATATAGAATTGTTACTATTCTTAAAGAAATGGGTGAAGTAGTAGCTATGACAGGAGACGGTGTAAATGATGCCCCAGCCCTTAGAAAAGCTGATATTGGTGTTGCCATGGGGAAGCGAGGAACAGATTTAGCAAGAGAGGTCTCAGACTTAGTTCTTCTTGATGATAATTTTGCAACAATTGTAAATGCAATCGAAGAAGGAAGAGTTATTTATGATAACATAAAGAAAACAATATTCTTTCTTTTATCCTGTAATTTTGGAGAAATATTTTTAATTGTTGGAACGATGATTCTATCACTTAAAATGCCACTTGGACCATTACATCTATTATGGTTAAACCTTTTAACTGATAGTTTTCCCGCATTAGCTCTTGGGTTTGAGAAAGCAGAGGCTAATGTGATGAGTCCAAGAAAGGCAAAAGATAATGACATAATGAATAAAAGTTTTCTGCTTGGAATAATTCTCCAGGCTATATTTATTTCTTTCGGGGCTCTTTTGCTTTATATAAGAAATTATTCCATAGAAAATTATGCATTTGCTGTAACAATGTGTTTTGCAGGAATAGTTGTAATTGAACTTTTAAGAGCGTTATCTGCTCGCTCTCAGAATGAATTTCTTTTAAAAATCGGGGTTTTATCTAATAAGAATATGTTATTAGCACAATGCGTATCTTTTGCTCTACTTTTGCCTGCTCTTTATGGACCACTCTCAAGAGTGCTTTTCAATTCAGTTCCACTAAACTTACAGAATTGGATAGAGGTAATAATAGTGTCATTTGTTGTACTTATACTTGCAGAATTAAGAAAGGTTTTCTTAAAAGTTCACTCCTAAAACTAAAAGTTTTTAGTATTTTATATTTGTAGTTCTTTCTAAAAAAATTATAAATAATTGTTAGTAAAATTATAAAAGTGCATTCACTACCAAAGCGAATAAAAAAGGAGGCATTGATGTGGAGACTGAGAACTCTCTAAGCCACAAAAATGAAGATGCTTTACCTAAAGTAATTGAGTGGGATTTCAAAGTTCCGCTTTATAATCGTTTTATTGTTCTCGATTTTTTTAAAGTATTGATTATCCCAATTTGTGTAATTCTAATTATTATAATATGGAATGAATATTCACTTAGAAAAAAAGGGTTTCTCACAAATACAGCTGATTATAAATATGCTCTTCTTTTCTTGGGTATTATTATACTTCTGATTATATTCTTGCTCTGGTTAATTTATAGAAATCGTTTCGAATCACATTTTAAGTTAAACCAGAAAGAGGCTTCGGTTTCATATGGAGGAACTACAAAGAAAAAAAATGCATTAATTAATACTCTCCTAATTATTTTTGGAATTTCTTCGCATCGACCTGGCGCAGCAGGAACTGGGTTAATCTCTGCGTCTCGACAAACGGTGAGTGTAAATTGGAATGACGTATTTAAGGTTGTTCTTTTTCCACGAAATAATGTAGTAGTTTTAAGAAATTCCTGGAGACAGGTTATGGTTCTCTATTGCACAAATGATAATTATGAAGAAGTTGCTAAATTTGCTACTTCTAAAGTAGAGAAGAGAAGCGAACAAATCAAAAAAGATACTAAAAAGATTAAGAAAGAACGAATTTTTATTGCTATATGTGTCCCAATTGCTATTTTTTTCGGCTTACTTCTTGGTGGACTATATAAATATTCATGGGAAAATCCAGCATTAGTATTTATTATGACAGGCCTTATGGTTTTTACTATTATCTTATCTGGAAAGACAAGAAAGTTCATGGCAAAGATTACCCTTATAAGTGCAATATTACTACTTATATATGGCCTTTATGTATTCTTTTTTATGAATAATTTCTACTTTGATTTTGACGGCGGGAGACTAATTGCTTTTTTAAGTGGTATAGCTGGAATGATTATGATTAGTATTTTATTAATTAGGAAAAAAGAATAATAATTCTATCAAAAATAAATCGTACCTTCTTTGTCTGCCTATTCCAAGCTGTAAAGTTTAGTTATATATATTTTAGTTATATATACATCACCCTATTTTTGATTAATTATAAATTATATGTGAAAGTTTTATCTTTATATTAAAAGGATGAAAAATTTATTTTAGTAAATATTGGGGTGAGTGAGGGGATTCGAACCCCCGACAACTGGATCCACAGTCCAGTGCTCTATCCAGCTGAGCTACACCCACCATGTCCTTATAATTCTCTCTATAACTATCATTTTAATTATATAATTTTCAAATATTTTATTCAAGAGCGCGAATTGCCCTCAACTAAAATCTTGATGAAAAGCAATTATTGCCTCAAATTAAAAATCTTTTACAAGCCATACTAAGGACGTCATAAAGGTGAAATTTACAACCACCCCATCATTTCGAAAGTACGGTATTTTCGCAATCTTCCTGAGTAATCTCCTTGCCCCGCACTGTTATTCTGAGCGTAAGCGAAGAATCTCCGTATCCATCATCCCGAAGTGCGTATTTTGCACATGTCCTGAGGAATCTAACTGTTTATTTTTTCACTATTACAGGCGGTAGATTTATATTTCATTTGCATTTATTATGCAAGCGAAGGCAGAAAAAGAGGAGACCCTTCGCCGCTGTAATGACGCTCTCTCTACTTTTTTGTCATTCTGAGCGTAAGCGAAGAATCTCCTCATCTAATCACTGTTTTCCTGTAGGGGGAAGACCTATGTTTCTAATGTGTCTACCTTCCATTAACATTTTGAGGAACGTACACATGCAAATAAAGGAGAAGAAATCCTTCGTCGCTAGAAAGATGCTTCTCAGGGTAAAGAGATGGGATGTCATCCCCAAAATCAATTATTATGGAATCCATTCGGCTTGTCATCCCCGAAATCTTTATCAGAGATCCAGCCCTTATTTCTAAACATACTTCTAAACTCTCTTGATTCCCGTAATCGCTCGAAACGACTTTCACTTTGTCATTCCGAAGTGCATCTTTTTGCACATATACTGAGGAATCTCCTCTTTTTATGCACCAAAGAAGAAATTCTCTTGTCGCTGAAAAGAATGTGCCTCAGAGTTGCGTGATGAGAGGTCATCCCCGAAATCTTTTATCGGGGATCCAGACCTTATTTCTAAACTTTATGGAATTCCATTTTCATGGAAATAACAGCGCCTCAGGATTCCAGCAATCGCTCGTAAAGACAAAAAGATGATATTTTAAAAGTGCGTAGTACAACACTACTACTAAGAAAACACTCCCTTTAGATAACAAATAAACGCTATATCGAATGTGTATAGCATTAATCAATGGAGAGATTAACAATTGACGGAGCTATAAGGTGAAGCCCTGCTATGTTGAAAGTAGCAGCGTGAGCAGGAAGCTGTCTCGACTTAGTCTCGGAGATGATAATTTTACCATGGGAGAATTCAAGGAACTTTTAAAGTAATGGTTTGTAAGATATTTATAAACGACTAAAACATGGAAGGAGATAAAGATATGAGAATAATAGCAAAGCGTGGAGATGATAGTTTTATCTTATTAACAAATGAACAAACCGAAAGAGGCTTAGAAAAAGGAAGAATTATAGATATATGTCAAAAGAGGATTTATCCTGAGCAATATATACAATCATTTTTATTAAGAGGTTATTGGGAAGAATATAACTTATCTGAAGAAGAAACAAAGAAATTTTTAAAAGAACATAACTTAAAACTTTAAAAACTTTTGTATAAAAAATATTTAAAGTAAAACATTTCCCAAGAATGAAAAAGAAATCCAAGATAAATTTAGAGAGTTAGATTAGAACTTATTTAAAGCTCAATATTCCAGTAAATTAAACTCGTCTAACAGCTGCTTTTCTTTGCAATCAGGACATCGTTTAGGTTGTCTAAGCCCTCTTTTTTGATACCATTTTTGTTCATTAGCGGAAAAAACAAAGGTTTTACCACAAAGTATACACTCTATCTCAATATCTTCTAATACTGGATATTTACGTGATTCAAAAATACCTAACTCTCCTTTGTGTGAAAGCAAACAACTCTTACTTAGAGATGTCCAGAGCACGTCAATAGGTGACTCGAAGAACATTCTCTCATCATATTCAAAATCAGGTTCTACACTTAAGTGTGGTGGATTACCACACCCAGGAACTAAACAATCAACGGACATTGTAGGACAATTCTTTCGATAGCAAACTCTACCTAATTGTTTTAAGTCCTCGTTAAAAAGAAAAACCTCCCATGCATGGTAGTACTTACTTATTTGTCTTGCATACTTAGCCAAAATTTCGAAATCATCAAAACTCCTTATGACAACAGCTAAATCAAGATCATTTGGATACGGGTCACCACCTGCAACAGACCCTACTATAGCAATTTCAATAACACTTGATAACTTATTTGCCTTTTCAGTAAACTCTTTAGCAGCCAGCCTAAGATTTTCGTTCATATTCATCTTTTTCGCTTCCTTAAACTAAAATTAATATTTCCTCTATTGCTTGTTTAAACAAAAAAACTTACAGTTTTGAGATGCTCTCTTTTAATATTAAAAATTATATACAAATCCACTCTCCAATCAAAAATTATATAAAATATTCATATTATAAAATCTGGTTGATTTTCCTTCGATATCATCTGATAAGAAGCTTCAGGGTAAGCTTTAAGCCTCTGTGATTGAGGTTTTGCCTTTTCTTTCGCAAACTTTGATTCCCATCCAAAAAGTTTGCCATCATGCTCCTCAATTAAATAGATTTTCTACTTCTCCCACCTTCGCCAGAGATACACGTTTGCATAAACATCTGTATATTTTCTCTTCTTCAGACCATCCATAAAAATGAAATTATCCCGTAAAGCCCAGATATCATTATGTAAGTTTGAACATTAATTAATAGAAATTGTCAATTTTAAGGATTATGATTCTATCAAATTAATAGATTTTATGGAATTTAGCTCCCAAAAATTAAGATAAAATCCTCTGGTAACTGTACTTGCGTATCAAAAATAAGACAATAAAAGGATTTAGATTTGCTTCTGGTCAAAAAGAATTTTCTCTGAATTGCTTTCAAGATGTATTGATAAATAAATAAAATTCTATAGAAATATTAGAGAAAATGAAATTTGATTGGACAAAATTAAGCTCGATACAATTAGGGCGTTATGCGGAGTACTTTGTAAAAATGGAATTTACTCTTTTGGGTTTTGATGTTTATGAGCCAGAAATTGATGACAAAGGTATAGACTTTATAATAAGAAAAGATTTAAATAAATTCTATGAAATACAGGTAAAATCAGTTTATAAAGCAAGTTATATTTTTATAACAAAAAATAAATTTCAAATATCTGATATACGATATGTTGCAATTGTACTTTTTACTTATGGAGAGCCACCAGAACTATATCTGATACCTTCAAGCACATGGTTTTGTCCAAATGAAATATTTGTCTCAAGAGACTATGAAGGAAAAAAGAGTTCGCCAGAGTGGGGTATTAATTTATCAAAAAAGAATTTGCCTAAATTGCTTGAATATAAATTTGATAATATAGCAAAGAAACTATAAAAAAATATAAAAACTTTCTAATAGAAACGCTGAATATATTTTGACTATTATTCTAAGTTAAAAATAATGATTCACAATAATCTAATGATGTTATCTTACTCATAATACTTCCTAAATTTTTAAAGAGTTTTCTGCAAATTTGGTCAAGTTCGATAAATTTGAACTCTGGTTCTCTATTTAGACTTGTTAAATGATTTTTAATGTAATCTTTAAAATTTTTACCTTTCTTTTCTGCAGCTAAATCATTTAACTTATCAATGAATTCAAAAATTGCTTCTTCATCATCAGGTTTTTCGTTTAATAGTTTTCTATATCTACTTCTTAGATTACTAAAATCATCTAAGAGAACTGAATCATCATAAACATAAAGTGCATTAAAAAGGTCAGATATATCTTTAAATTTTTGTTTAAAGCTTGGGGTTTTTATTCCAACCTTACTCGTTACAGCTTGGCAATAATTTCTCCCCTTTTAGTTTTAAATGTGAGACCCTTATCTGCAACGACTATTTCGGATGTAGGAGATTTCATTATCTGTTTGATTTTAACTATATAAGTTGAGCATATAATCAAACCAACAACATTAATGATTGCTAAAGGAATAATGATTAATAACAAATATTTTTCTTTTTTCATTCTTGCCCTCCTTTATTCATTATAATTAGAAATTTATATAAATTAAGAGTCAGAAGCTCTCTGTTATAATAGTGGTTTTGAAAAAGTCTTCTTTAGCAAAAAAAGTGCTTTTTAAGCAAATTTAACTATTCTTGTAATTAAGCTATACTTGAGTAATCTATTCATGAACACTTTTACAAAAAATTATGGTATTGAGGGAGGATTAGATGGAAAGGAATAAGTTTTATATCTTAATAATTTCCTTGTTATCAATAGCAATTGTTTTTAGTTCTATTTATATTATTTTTGATTTAATCCAAAAGGGAAAAATCTCAGGAAATACGATTAAAATTTCTGAAATAACAGTTCCTAAAGAAGGATTTAAGTTTAAAACTGAGAGTGGAAAAGTCATTGCGGAATTAGTTTTAGACAAAGAAGGCGATACTGGCAAGTTTAGGATTTTTAATAATCAAGGGAAAATTGTTGCAGAATTGGGAGCATATGAATATGGTGGTATACTTCTTCTTTTTAATAATCAAGGGAAAATTGAAGCAGAATTAAGTGCAAAAGAAGGTGGAACTCTAAGTGTCAACGATAAACAAGGAAATAACATTGCAGGATTGTACTCTGGGATCGAGGGTGGCTATCTTTGGATTTACAGTGCTTATGGAGAGCGTGTTGCAGAATTGGGAGCATATGAAAGTGGGTATGAAAATGGTGGTATTCTTTTGATTCGTAATAATCAAGGAAGTATTGTTGCAGGATTAAGAACATATGAGGAAGGCGGTAAAATTACAATTCATAATGCTACAATTCCTAGTTATACCAATAATGAAGCAGAAATTATTGCAGAATTAAAAACAAACGAAGAAAATGGCAAATTTAGAATTTTAAATAATGAAGGAAAGGCCATTGTGGAATTGCCACATTAATGTGAATTCTTTATGTATTAAAAGAAAAACAATGTTTATTAGAAAGATTAATTTCAAGTTATTATAAGATATTTAAAAATGTAAATTAATAAGAAGATTCGTTTTATACAAATCTCATCCAGATAATAATATTTATAAGGAAAGAGGCTTAATTAATAAAGGTTAAGAAGGATAGTATAAATAAAGAATTTATTTGTAAAATTAATCGCAGAAAAAAGCTAATTTAGAAGGCACAATTGGAGAAAATCTTGAATAAGGGATATTTAAAACTAATTTTTCCGTTTTCTACTACTTTTTAAGAGCAACGCAACTAAGAATTAAATGAGGAAAATTTAATTGTAAAATTAAATTTAATCAGCTCAGTTACCTAACGATTAGGACATTATTTTTTAAGAAAGCAATAGGAATTCGTCTCTCCTCGTAGTTGCTATGCTATTAATTAGTGTTTACAAAATACAATGTATAATGCTCCTTTTAATAGAGTCTAAAGGTACTAAAAACTTTATTAATTTGTGAAAAAATTTTTTTGTTGTTCTCATTCCATTCTTCTTTAAGATATGGCATTTCCTTAGCATCCCAATAGTCATAGTTAATAGTTATTGTTATATTTAATCCAAGACTTGGTTTAACTTGTTGGAAAAACCATGTATCGACTATCTTTCTATTTTTTTGATTTTTATCGAAGATTCTCATTTGGGAATATTTATCTGTTAAAAATAAAGCACCATTAATATTAACGAGATTATCCAATTTTTCTAAATTTTTGTCATTAAAGGAGGGTAAATTCCTATAATCTCTGGATTGAATCAGTATATATGCATTTCTAAAATACGATGTTTTTCCAGATGGGAGGATGTATGAATCTTTAATAGGTATATTAATTATTAGATCGTTATCATTGGGCTTTTCGACATTTATTTCATTATTTTTATCATCCAGCAAAACCGGGTATTTTATAACATATTTCTGGTCAGAAAAGTAATAATTCCATCCTTTAGGACATTCAAATAATCCATAAGAATTTTCGAAGGGTTTTAATAAGCATGCATTTCCTAATTCTTTAAAAGGCACTCTTACAGTCCATCTTCCCTCTGCATGTGAAAATATGTCATCAAAAATGAGATAGAAACTATCAGAAAGAATTGAGAAATCATCGCAATATTCTGGTGATGCACCATACTCAATTAAGTCAGTAAATTGTTCGCCAATTTTTGTGTTGTAAAATTCTTCATATTGGCGTTTAAGGTCTTTCTTGCAATAATCAGAAAGTAGCTTTTTGTAATTAGTTCGAAACTTGAAACAATCTGAAGGTTTCATAATTTTACTATCTACAAGATCAATACTCAAATTTTTAGCAGACCTACTTCCATGTGCACCTCCCACATATTTATAAAAATCAAACGATATACTACATATTTTTTGATTTAATAGCATAATGTGAGAATTACAATAGAACTCAGTATATAATTTAAGTTCTTGATTATATATATCTGATTTCAATGTATTATTAAAATTCTTAAAATCCTGCAATTCCTTGTCTACGAAGTTTTTTATCCATATATTTAGATTTTTCTCTGCATTTTTATTTGCAATACCTTCAACAGTCGGATATTTGATATGAACTGCGGTATTTTCTTTTTCAAGATCGATTTCTTCGTCAATTTTATTATTTGTAATTATATAAGGCGAATCATCTCTCCAGAATATTTCATCATCAGAAGAAGTTTCAATTGTATAATTATCTAATGGCTGGTTATTATCAATAGCACTATTCTTTATTTCAGATTTGGAACAACTTATGATTGGTGTTATCATTAAAATAACAATTACGAAACAAATAAGACGTCTAATCATATTTTTGTACCCCCTTTTCTATTTATGTGACGATTATACTCTTTTATCAATTCTTGAATGAAAATTAGTATAGATTAAAGATTATGAGTTTTCAAACTCCCGAATTGCTTCAACTGAAATATTGATGAAAAGCAATCATTACCTCAAATTAAAAATCTTGGTGAAATATATAATATCCTTCTGTAGTTCAGGTTGTAGGAGGTATAAGGATAATAATTTGTAGCGAGTGGAAAAATAAGATAGTGAATAATCTTATCATTCAAACATTTTATTCTTAAGAACAGGCAAAAATGCTTACTATTCGTTTTTGTTTAAAAATTTAGGTAGGTTATTAATGTAAAAAACTTGATGAGGAGTTCCTTCGGTCGCAAAATACAGATACGCTCCATCAGGAAGACGGGGGTGGTTGTCATTCTGAGTGAAGCGAAGAATCTTCTTATCTAATCTTTTCATTATCGTAAAACAGACATTCCTGTCTGTTTTCTTTTTTATTTTTAATTCAAATTTGGGTTTGATGCATACAAGGAGGCAAAAAGAAGGAGATCCTTGCGAAGCAAAATACAGATACGCTCCCTCAGGAAGACGGAGGAGGGTCATCCCCGAAATCTTTTATCGTAAATCTAGACCATTTTTCTTTGTAGAACAGACATTCCTGTCTGTTTTCTGGATTTCTGGATTCCCATTTTCATGGGAATGACAGGTAAATTGGAATAGTATAAGGAGACCCTTCGTCGCCGTAATTACGCTCCTCAGGATGACGGAAGGAGTGACAGAATTATCATTTTTACCCCACTTATATATATGAGGGAGAATAATTTTTTGCTTTATTTTTTATGCAAAATACATACCGAGTCCATAGCTGACAAACAAAGTATTTGAGAATTTTCTCACATTTTCTAATGAATTCCTTAATAGAATCTGTTTCAAAGACTTATAAACCCATAATTTAATGAAGCCTACGAAGAAGGGTAGAAAAAGGGTTAATGCATAAAAAATAAAAAAGAAAGTAAAAGCTACAGAGTCCGTTACTCTTGAATAAAATATTTGAGAATTAAAAATAGGAAAAGCTATTAGTGGTGCCGAGGGGTGGAATCGAACCGCCGACACATGGATTTTCAGTCCATTGCTCTACCGACTGAGCTACCTCGGCATAAATGGCGGGATCGAGGGGATTTGAACCCCCGGTCTCCAGCGTGACA
>JBPOJC010000076.1:0-8797 GCA_052034135.1 Caldisericota bacterium
ACACTGTTATTCCTATGAAAATGAAAATCCATAAAGTTTAGAAAATTGACATGGATTCCCGATAAATACATTCGGGAATGACAGTTTGGTGGATTTCGGGAATGACAGTTTGGTGCTCGGAATGACAACACTACCTCCGTCACCCTGAGGAGCGTTTTTCACAGCAACTGAAGGATCTCCTCATCTAAAGTTCGTCAAACACAAACATGAATAAAAATGAGAGGAAAAATCAGACAAGAATGTCCATTTTACAATAATGAAAAGATTAAATGAGGAGATTCTTCGCTAACGCTCAGAATGACAAAAGGAAAGGGAGCGTATTTTGTGACCAAAAGAACTTTAATCAATTGTAGTCCTTAGTAATACTTTCCTGATGACGAAGGATCTCCAACCACCCCCCCGTCACCCTGAGGAGCGTTTTTTCACAGCGACGAAGGGTCTCTTAAAGCCTTATCTTCTTTCCCCTAACAAATTTCATTTTGTTAACAATATCTATAATAGTTGATTTTACTTTTGCAGGAGAATGACGAATTACACCATCATTTGCTTCATCCTCATTTTCCACAAGATCGTACAAAAGTGGTATGACGTTCAGTTTTCTTACTTCTTCAGAATCAAACACTACTTTGTGTGAATTGTATTTTGCATATTTTATGAGAAGTTTTTCGTCAATCTCTCCTGTATTTACGAGGACATAGTCAAAAATCTTTTCTCCAGTATTCTCAAAGAGAGCTTTAATATGGTCAGATACGGAGTATCCATCGGTTTCACCCACTTCAGTCATAAGATTTGCGCTATAGATTTTTAGAGCATCACTTCTTGCTATTATATCTGCTATTGGAGTAATTATTAGTGATGGAAGAACACTTGTGTATAAACTTCCTGGACCTATTAAAATAATATCAGCCCTATCTAGTTCTTCAACGGCTCTAATTAATGGTTTTGCATATGGAGGATCGAAAAAGACTCTCTTTATTTTTTTCCTTGCTTCTCTTATTTCTGCTTCACCGCAGACAACTTCACCATCAACATATTCTGCACAAAGAGTTAAATTGTCAAGAGTGAAAGGAATTACTTTTCCTTTAACAGATAGCATCTTACTAAGCTGATAAATTGATTCTGAAAAGTCACCTGTCATCTCTGTTAAACCAGCGATCATTAAATTACCGATACTATGACCTAATAATGAACCATTTTTAAATCTGTAATTGAATAGTTCTTCAAGGTAGGATTGCTTATGCTCAGAAAGTGCTATTAAAGCCCTCCTAATATCACCAGGGGCTGGAATTGAATAATCTTTTCTAAGTTTTCCAGAGCTACCACCACTATCAGCCACTGTCACAATAGCAGATAAAGAGAATGGGAGCTCTTTTAGCGCGAGAAGATATGGGTATATTCCAGTTCCTCCGCCTATTATTACCACATTTAACATTTTTTCTCTAAATCTGTAAGCTCTTACCAAATCTGCAATTTCTTTCTCTCTTTCTGGAAGAAGAGAAGTTATAATAGAAGATAATAATTGCCTTATTCCAATTGTTATAAGAATAATGCTTATTATGAATACAGAGACACCCAATACTATTGAAAGCCAATCGGGAGTGTAAAGTCTATTTTTACCAAATACATCTATCAAAAAATTTATTATCCATCTTTTTATTGTGCCAAGATAAGTAAAATCTACCATAGCGAGAATTGAAATCCCTAAGAGGAAAATACCTAAAATTATTAAGAGAATCCATCTCTTAACATTCATTCCTGGAGCAAGCCACTTTTTTAGAGATTTAAAAAACTCTTTCATTCCAAATCTCTATTTAAAATGTTTACTTTATAACCATTTTCAACCAGAATGTTTTTTACAGCATTTGCGATAGCAACGGACCTATGTTTCCCGCCAGTACAACCAAAAGCCACTGTAACTTGAGATTTACCTTCTTTTTGATAGAGCGGAAGGACAAAAAGAAGAAGCGACAAAAGTTTTTCTAAGAAATTTTTACTAATTTCGTTTTCTGTAACATATCTTGAAACTTCTTTAGATAATCCATTTAAATCTTTTAGTGAACTCTCATAAAATGGATTTGGAAGAAACCTAACATCTATTACAATATCAGCATCAATAGGAATGCCACTTTTATAACCAAAAGCTATTATATTAATTGTTAAATTTTCTTCCTCCGAATTGCCAATTAATGATAAAATTGTAGTTAATTTTTCTCTTAAGTCTTTGATTGTATAGTTGGAAGTATCGATTATAAAGTTAGCTTTCTCTCTGATGGATGCGAGTAGCGATCTCTCCTGCATAATAGCAGTAAGAATACTACCATCATGAGATAGTGGATGCCTTCTTCTTGTTTCAGAAAATCTTCTAACTAGAACTTCATCATCAGCTTCAAAAAATATTATTCTGTAAGAAATATTTTCTTTTTCAAGTTTTGAAAGTGCTTCAAATAAATTCTCGACAAAATTACTACCCTCTCTGATATCAACAACTACAGCGGTGGGTTGTGATTCATTTTTACCAAGATCTTTAACTAAAGAAGCAAAACCAGGAAGAAGCTTTAGTGGAAGATTATCAACGCAAAAATAACCTAAATCCTCAAGAATTTTAATACAGTGTGTTTTACCAGCTCCAGATAAACCTGTTATTATAAGGAGACTAACTTTATCATTTTTTGAAATATCATTCATTTTTTAATTCTGGAAACCAGATTTTAATCTCTTCATCTGTTGTTTCATAGCTATCTGAAACATGTATAATATTTTCCAAAGGTCTATCGTAAAAGTCAGCCAACTCAAAAGAGTCAGTTGAAAATTTTCCTCTTATAGTCGATGGTTCTGCATTTATAGGTTCAGTTGGACCTGCAAGTTTTCGCATTTGACATATAGCATTATTTCCTTGAACAATCATAGCAATAATCGGTTTACCACTTAAATATTCAATTAATTGATTTCTTACTATTCTACCAATAGATTCTGGATCAGTATCGCAAACTAACCCTCTTTTTTTATAGCTCTCTATTTTTTTTGTTCCTAACCCTCTAAGCCACTCAATTTTATCTGGATAATGTCTCTCAATTAATTCTTTTGAAGGAATAATAAGTTTAATTGCAATTATATCAAGGAAAGATTCTTCAATTAAAGAAATAACTTTTCCTATAAGCTTCTTTCTTATACAGTCAGGCTTTAAAAGAATCAGACAATTTTCATTTTCCATACTTAAAATCTTTCAATTTTTAAGCAAATTATACAATCGTAACTCATGTTTTTCAAACATTTTGTTAATTTTTAGCAAGAAAGTTAATTAGTTAATGAGATTCTACAGTAGCAAAATACGCTCCCTCAGGGTGACAGAGGGAAGAGTCATTCCTGAAAACAATTTATCAGTAAAATCATTTTTTAACTTTTTTGAATTTAATTTTTACGAAAATAACGAACTATCACTTGCCACTGGATTTCTACAATCGCTTAGAATGACTCAAAAATGGTAGGGAATGCTGACCTTGCTACTCATTTCATTATTTACAAAACTTATCTTTAAGTATATTCTTTTATTGGAAGTTCACCTTTTAAAGCGAGAATTACGCTTTCAGCAATGGCATTGAGCTCTTCCTCGCCTGGATAAACAATAATTTTCCCGAGGAAGTAAATATAATTCCTTAAATTGTCTATAATAAATTCAGCTCTTGCTGCTCCGCCTGTAATAATAATTGCATCAATTTTACCTTTGCTGGCTACATATAGAGCTCCAATTGATTTTGCTATTTGATAACACATAGCATCCAAAATTAGTTTTGCCTTATTATCACCACTATTTACCATTGAAAGAGCATCTTTAATTGAATTTACTCCAAGGTGAGCTGTAATTCCTCCTTTTCCGTACCAATATTTTATTGCATCATCCTTTGAAACTCCTTCATTGAAAACATATTCAATAAAATCAGGAATTGTTACTCCCCCGGCTGCATCTGTTGAAAAAGGACCATATTGTCTTGCATCTTCAATATCAACTATTCTATCATTACATACGAGATTAATAGTAAGCCCTCCACCAATATGAACAACTATAAAATTTGCTTCTTCGGGTAAACTTAGTTCTTTTTTTGCTTTCCTAACGCATGCTTTAACATTAAGAGCATGAGTTCTACTTTTTCTAGGTATAAAAGGTAATCCACTTACTCTTGCTATCTCGCTAAGTTCATCAGTTGAAATAGGGTCAACAATAAAAGAGGGTACATTTAGTTTTTTTGAGATATTATAGGCAATAATTGCAGAAATGTTTGATGCATGCTTGGCTTGAACTCTTCCCTCTAAAATGTCATTAACCATAATTTCATTTATTTTGTACACAGAGCCCTGAAGTGGTTTTAATATACCACCTATCGCCCCAATTGCCGTTATAGAGTTTAGGTCAATTTTTTCATCAGAAATTATTTTTTCTATGTAAGAATATCTGAAATTTATTTCCTCAATTATATCATTTAACTTTTTAAGCTCTTCCTTACTGTGATGAAACTCTTTCTGCAGCAAGGGCTCTTTATCTTTAAATAATGCAATTTTAGTAGATGAAGAACCTGTATTTATAACTAAAATTAAATCTTTCATAGAACTTCTTTTATTATACCTCCTCCAATTACGATATCTTTATTATAAAACACAATTGATTGTCCAGGAGTGATAGCAAATTGTGGTTCTAAAAATGTTACATATATATAATCTTCCTCCCTTTTAACTAAACAAGGCTTTTCCTCGCCTCGGTATCGCACTTTTGCAGTCACTTTAATTTCTTCAATTAAAGAGTCAAATGGGATTAAATTTATATTCTCTACAATTAAATTTCTTTTATATGCTTCACTCTTAGGACCAACTTTAACGATGTTATTCTTTGGATCAAGTTCTATTACGTATAAAGGCTGTGACGATGAAATTCCTAATCCTTCTCTCTGTCCTATTGTAAAGAGGTGTATGCCATTATGTTCTCCTAATACTTCTCCCGTTACTGAGACTATTTTTCCCTTTTTGGGAGCAATATATTTATTTAGAAAACTTTTATAATCTTTATTAACAAAACATAAATCTTCACTCTCATTACCGAAGTCAAAGTTAATTGCTAAATCTTCGGCAATCTTTTTAACATCCTCTTTTTTATATTCTCCTAAAGGGAAAATAAGCCTTGAAAGAACATCTTGTGTCAGCGTATAAAGCATATATGATTGATCCTTTAATGGGTCTATACCTTTTAAAAGTAAATATCTACTATTTTCTTTTTTAATTCGCGCATAATGTCCTGAAGCTATAAAATCTACATTTAGCTCGTTAAGAGCATAGTTTAGAAATAAACCAAATTTAATATATTTATTACATACAACACAAGGATTTGGGGTAAAACCGTTTTCATATGAGGAAATAAAGTCTTGAATGACATATTTATGAAAATCCTCCAAAGCATCAATAACATAAAAAGGGAATTTAATCTTATTTGAAAAATTTTTAGCTCTATTTAATGCTTCATCTGAACGGCGTAGAGATTGAGGATACATTTTAATAAATACTCCAGTAACCTCAAATCCTTCTTTTAAAAGCAAGTAAGAGGCTATAGAACTATCAATACCTCCACTCATTAAAACTGCAACTTTCATAATTGTTCTTTATTATACAATTATTTTATCATTAACTCATTTAATATTTGAAAAATTTAACTTGGATTTATATAATATTATCCAAATTAATTTTTAGATATATTTTGGGAGGAATAATTGTCAAGAAAGAAATCTGGATTAAAAGAGGCAAGAAAGTCGATAACAAGAAGAGAAAGAAATAGATTTTATAAGTCTCCAATGAAGAAATATATAAAGCAAACTTTAAGAAGTTCTTCAGAAGAAGAATATATGGAGAATTTAAAACTTGCTGTTAAAGCAATAGATAAAGCTGCCCAAAAAGGCGTTATTCATAAAAATAATGCTGCGAATAAGAAATCAAGGTTGATGAAGAGAGCAAATAAATTATTTGCTTCCACTAATAAATAATGGAAGCTCATTAGAAATATTTGTTAATTGCCCTGATTTGAAGTCCTTTTCAATTTTAATAAGGGACGACAATGCTTTATTTAGTGATTTAAAACTTACCTTCTTGATTTGAAGGAATGCTTTTTCTACTCTGAATGTGTTTTGATCGCGCATAACAGAGAGAATTTCTTTCTTAGTTTTGTAAGTAAGAGAGTATAGCTTTACTTCGCAAAGAAAAGAATAGTGATTTATAAGATAGTACAAGATATTCTCTACAGTCAAGCCTTCTTCTAAAAGGATAGAATATATTTTAAGTGCCTCTTCATATTTTTTCTCGATTAAAGCATCTGAAAGCGCGAAGATAATAGCGGTTTGTTCTTTTGGGAAAGTACTCAAAGCTTCCTTCCATTCTGAAACATTTTTAGGAGAGAGAAGGTAAAGTCTATCAGCGATTTGCATTGCATAATCAATATTATTTTCAGCTAAACTAGCGATAGTTTTTGGAACGTCTTTAGGAAAGTCTAATTTGAAACTTCTAAGTCGAGCTTCCACCCAGGAAGCAATTTGAGATTTACTCATTGAATCATTAGAAAGTATCTTAAAACCACTAAATGCTTTAATGAAATCTTTACTAATATTCTCAATTGGTATATCATCCTCGAAAACAAGGTAAATATCAGGCAATTCGCGGGTTAATAGATTTGATGAAATAATTTTTCTTAAATTAGTTTTACTTATTAGAGATGCCCTTTTTACATTAATAAATTTTACTGAAGAGAAGAATAGGTTTTGATCTAAAAGATCATTAAAACTATCTAAGTCTAATTCATCTCCAAAAAAAGTAAAACTTTCGAATGCATATTTTTCATTTAGTTTCTTTTTTATTCTTGCTTTTATAAGTGTTTTTAAATAGGAGCTTTCAGAAAGGAGAAGATATTTATTAAAAGGCTCATTTTCTGTAAGGTATGATAAGTGTTCTATATAGCTTGATGCTCGATCATCTTTTAACATCGGGGCTATTAATGCTTAAGGATAAATCCTATCAATAGTTCTTGGGAAAGGGATTGTTTCTCTAACATGTTCTGTATGTGTAATCCATGCGACAAATCTTTCAAGTCCCATTCCAAAACCAGAATGAGGAACACTTCCATATTTTCTTAAATCAATATACCAACTATAGTCTGATTCTTTCAATCCAAATTCTTTGATTCTGTTTAAAAGTGTTGCAAGGTCATCAATTCTTTGACTTCCACCTATTATTTCACCGTAGCCTTCAGGTGCAATTAAATCAGCTGCTAATACAACCTCTGGGTCTTCTGGATCTGGTTTCATATAAAATGGAGTGTTCGAAATAGGTAGGTGAGTAATGAAAATGGGTTGATCAAATTCTTCGGAGATAATTGTCTCGTCTAATCCTGTAATGTCATCCCCCCATTTTTTGTCTCTTCCCTTCTTGTTTAGGAAATCTAATATTTCTCTATATTTGATCTTTGGAAACGGAACTTTTATGTTTTCAAGTATTTTTGTATCTCTGTTTAAAAAACTTAACTCAGCTCTAAAGTTAAGCAAAACTCTTTCAACTAAATATGCTACAAGCTCCTCTTGAATTTTCATTGACTCATATAAATCGCAAAAAGCCATTTCAGGCTCTACCATCCAAAATTCTGTTAAGTGTCTTCTTGTTTTTGATTTTTCTGATCGAAAAGTTGGACCAAAAGAATAAACCTTTTCAAATGAAAAAATAGCTGCTTCTTCGTAGAGTTGACCAGACTGAGAAAGATAGGCTTTTTTATCGAAATAATCAAGTTCAAATAAACTTCCAGCACCTTCTGGTGCAGAACCTGTAAGTATTGGAGAGTCAACCAGCACAAAACCATTGTTATTGAGAAAATCTCTAATACCTTGCTCTATATCTGCTCTAATTCTTAATATTGCGTTCTGCCTAGGAGACCTTATCCAGAGATGTCTTAAATCCAAAAGAAAATCAATGCCATGAGATTTAAGTGCAATAGGATAATTCTCGGCAATGTGAATAATTTCAATATCCTTTATTGAAATTTCATAACCTCCAGGCGATCGATTATCAGCTCTTACAGAGCCAGTCACAATTATTGAAGACTCTTGCGTCAAGGTATCAATCTTTTGGAAAAGCTCATCTGAGGATTCATTTTTTACTGAAACACATTGAACAATTCCTGTTCCATCCCGAACTAATAGAAAGTCAATTTTACCGCTTGATCTTAAATTATAAAGCCAACCAGCAATTCTAACAGTTTCGCCAACATGTTGGTTTAAATCCTTAATTCTGACAACGTTATTCATAATTTTCTTTCCTCATATATCTGTATATTTAGTTTGCAATTTATTATTATTATACATTGTAATTTTTAAGTAAACATATTTTTACTACTCTTAATTTTCTAAAGCAACCCTAAAAATCAATTCATCAACTTAAAGTAAAAATTTTATTGGAATTTAATTATCTTTTCTATATCCTAAGGCTCTTCCTGTTTGAAAATTTGTGAATTTATATTTATTATTTTTAAGTGGAAGTAAATTTTTGAACAACATTAATCTATAAATTTTAAATATATAAAATGGTTTGTTGTTGAGATTAATTCTACATTTCATAAAATAGCTTTATAACTAAATTTTTTTATTTAAAATTAATCCCAACTTCCCAAACTAACCAATGTTTCCCCTGATATAATCAGTTAATTATTTTTTGTTATATACTACAGTATAGTTTGTCTTTTTTGTAATCAAAAGGTGATATGTTAAATACAAGAAGAAGCAAA
>JBPOJC010000077.1:0-9251 GCA_052034135.1 Caldisericota bacterium
ACTAAAGCCATTCCAAGAAGAAGTGTTAAAGGTAAAGAGGAATACGATAAATGGATGGCTTTTAAGAGATATTTAAATGATTTCTCTAACCTCAAGGAATATGGTCCAAAGTCCGTAGTCATCTGGGAAAAATATTTAATTTACGGAATTATCCTTGGAGTAAGTAGGAATGTTATTAAAGCATTGAAACTATATTTGCCAGTTTTAGGAGATTTAAATAATGGTACTTTTATATACTTTGCATCAAGAAGCTCTCTATCAAATTTTGATAGAGTTTTTTATAGTTTAAATAAGGAGCTATCATCTACTTCAAAAACTTTATCTTCCACCTATTCAACTTCAAAGAGCCACAGCAGTTCCTGGTCAGGTGGTGGAGGAGGATTTTCTGGAGGAGGCGGAGGTGGTGGCGGAGGTTCCGGCGGAGGAATGGGATAATTAATTCCATTAAGATTGATTATTTAGTTTTAAATTTGATAAAATATTAAAAGGTTAGTTTATGCTTATAAAAAATAAAAACCTAATATATGAAAGGACAGAAAAAGAAATAAAAGATGTGTTTAGGAATACCGGCTAAAGTTATTTCTGTAGAAGGCGAGAGTGCTAATGTGGAGATTGGTTCTATTCAGAGAAAAATTGTTCTCTTAATAGATGAAGAGGTAAATGTTGGAGATTGGGTCCTCTTACATGCTGGTTTTGGAATATCTAAATTGAGCTTAGAAGATGCTCAATCCATAAATAAAGCACTAAGAGGAGAAATTTGACAGAAGAATCAAGAATTAGAATGATGGAAGTGTGCGGAACGCACACTATAGCAATCGCAAAATCCGGTATTAGAAAGATTCTTCCCTCCAATATAGACCTGATTTCAGGTCCAGGTTGCCCAGTCTGTGTTACAAGCCAGGAAGATATCGATAGAGTCTTAAAAATTGCATATGAATTTAATCCAATAGTTGTTAGCTTTGGTGATATGGCAAGAGTTACCGGTAGTAAAGAAAATCTTCTGAATGCAAGAAAGAATGGAGTAGATTTTAGGATAATTTATTCACCAATAGATTCAATTGCCATTGCCAGGACTAACCCCAAAAAGATTATTTTGCTTTTTGGAGTGGGGTTTGAAACTACAATTCCTGCTTTTGCTTATACATTAAAGGTTGCACTCTCTGAAGGAATAAACAATTTGAAGATTTATTCCTCCTTTAAGCTCATAACTCCAGCAATTAGATATATTTTAAATTCTAAGGAGTCAGTTGTGGATGGATTCATTTTACCGGGTCACGTAAGTGTTATCTTAGGTGAAGAACCATACAAATTTATAGCAGATGAGTTCCATAAGAGTGGAGTTATTTCTGGCTTTGAACCCAATGAGATAATGAGTTCAATTTCAATATTAGAAAAACTCATTAATGATAAAACTCCAAAAATCATTAACAACTATGCTAAATTTGTAAAAAAAGAAGGTAATGAAAAAGCTAAAAAGTTGATAAATACATATTTTGAACCAATAAGCTCTGTTTGGCGAGGAATTGATCTGATAGAAGATAGCTCCTTAAAGCTTAAAGATGAATTTAGTGCTTTTGACGCAGAGACTTTTTTCTCTTTACCGCCAAAACACCATGTGATATCTAATGATAAATCTTGTAGATGTGGAGAAGTATTAATCGGCAAGATTCCACCATACAAATGTCCTCTTTTTGGAAAAATATGCAATCCTGAAAATCCTTATGGACCCTGTATGGTGTCACAAGAAGGTTCTTGTGCTGCATACTATAAATATGGAGGTTTTAGCTTTGAATGAAGAAATAATAACAATCGATGCTGGTAGTGGCGGAAGAAAAATGCATAAGCTTATTAGTGATGTAATTTTAAAAAATATCGCCTCATGTCAAACTTCCCTTGAAGATTCTGCGACAATACCAAAAATTGATTCTCCCCTCTCTTTTACAACCGATAGTTTCGTAGTGGACCCTCTATTTTTTCCTGGAGGAGATATTGGTAAATTGTGTGTTTGTGGAACTGTTAATGACCTATCAGTATCTGGTGCAAAACCTCTCTTTTTATCACTTTCATTCATCATAGAAGAGGGGTTTCCTCTTTCTGATTTAGAAAGAATCCTTAAAAGCATAAAAGAAGCAAAAGAATTCGCAGGAATAGAAATTGTAACAGGGGACACAAAAGTTGTCCCAAAGGGAAATTGTGATAAAATTTTTATTAACACATCGGGAATTGGAAGAAAAATATATCCAAAAATTATTTCTGAGTCTAACCTAAGTGAAGGTGATGTTTTAATAGTATCAGCACCAATAGGCATGCATGGTGCAGCAATTATTGCAGCGAGAGGAGAATTTAATCTTTATGCAAACATTAAAAGTGACTTATACCCGTTAAATCATTACACAATACCCATCTTTGAAAGAGCTTTCAATATATCTGCAATGCGTGATATAACAAGAGGAGGGCTTGCAACTGTTTTAAATGAATTTTCGAAAGCTTCAAACTGCATTATTAGCATAAACGAGGAATCGATACCAATTTCAGAGGATGTCAAATCTTTGACAGATATATTGGGGCTTGATCCCTTATATCTTGCTTGTGAAGGAACATTTCTTACTGCTGTATCAAAAGACTCAGGAAAAGAACTGCTTTCATTTATGCGGAATAATCTTTCTCTTTCACACAGCTCAATAATAGGTGAAGTCACAAAAAAGGGTGAAGCAGGAGTCTACCTAAAAACAGAGATAGGAGGTGAAAGGATACTCTCGATGCTCGAAGGGGAACAGTATCCAAGAATATGTTAGATCTTAAAAACAAAAATGTAATTATTTTTATTATCGCATTAATAATCGTTTTCTTCAGTGGCTTCTTCATTGGTAAAGTTACAAGCAAAGGTGGAGTAAACTCAAACAATGAAGAAATACTTTTTTTGGATGAAGAAGCAGAAAATATTAAAGTTTATATAACTGGCGAGATAAATAATAGTGGTGTTTATGAATTAAAGAAAGGCTCAAGGGTAATTGACCTTATAAAACTTGCAGGTGATTTAACAAAAGATGGTGATTTAAATGCAATAAATCCTGCAAGAACACTAAAAGATGGCGAATATATTACGATTCCTAAAAAACTTTCAGTAGACTCAATTTTAGACATAGATACAACCTCGAGCAAGCCAAACACTTCGCAAAGTGTAAAAAGTGGTAAAACAAAAGAGGGATTAATAAATATAAATAGGGCGAATAAATCTGAACTTATGGAGTTACCAGGTATTGGAGAAGTAAAATCTCAAGCAATAATTGATTACAGAGAAGAAAATGGTTCATTTGTATCTATAGAAGATATAAAAGAGGTTTCAGGTATAGGAGATAAAACTTTTGAGAAGATAAAAGATAAAATCACAGTGGATTGAGTAATACAATTAAAGATAGTTCTCTTCCTTTTCTTCTTTTATCGTTAGTATTAGGAATTTTAACGTTTATCTCATTAAACAGCTTTTTTATATTTATCCCCATAAGCTGTATAATTGTCTTAACAATATTCTTGTTTAAAAAACTGCCTTATAAGCAAATTATTGTTATTTTATTGATTTTTGTTGTAGGCTTTGTGAATGCGAGGTTAACACAGCCTTTCATAGACAAAGGTTTTTCAAAGCCAGGTAGAGACGTTATTCTATCAGGCAAAGTTATAAATTATCCCATCAATAAAGATAAAATAGCATCATTCATAATCAAAACAAACAATAAAAATATTTCAGTTAAAATAAAAAATTCAGAAAAAAAAGAAAATAAATTATTAAATAAGATAGAAAAAGGTTCAATAGTAAAGCTAAAAGGAAAAACCGATGATATAACAAAGAGTTATCCCAACAATTCAACTATAAAAGACTATTTACTTAAAATTGATTGTAGTGGAGCAATTACCTGCGAAGAGGGTGGACTATTAAGTGTTAAGCCACCTAAGTCAACCATACAGATACTTTTAAATTCTTTAAGGAGCTTTTTCTTAAATAATCTAAATAATGCGTCGAACAACAAACCATTTAATTCTTTCTTAAAGGCAATTGTTGTCGGAGAAAATAATATCGATTTTTACAATCGAGAAAGATTTTCTGAACTCGGAATAGCACATTTTCTTTCAATTTCTGGAATGCATTTTAATATATTAGGAGCATTCATTCTATTCCTTTTTATAATTCTCGGAATCAAAAGTCCTCTAAGGGAGATACTTATAATTCTATTATTAACGGTCTTCCTCCTTATGATAGGCTTTAACCCTCCTGCAATAAGGGCTTACATAATGTTTTCCTTTGCTTTAATTGCTCCTTTGATTAAAAGAGTAAGTGAACCATTTTTAGGGCTTTGTTTAGCTACAATAATTCTACTTCTTATTAATCCTTTGCTATTAAGGAACATTGGTTTTGAACTATCATTCATTGGAACATTTGCTCTAATTGTTGCTCCAGCTAAATCCATTTACAAAACTATTTTTGCGTCCTTTTCAACGATTCCTTTAGCAGTTTATAATTTTAACATATTAAGCATTGCTTCGATTTTATCAAATATATTAATACTACCCATCTTGCCAATATTTTATATTTATGGGATTTTTGCAGCTTTATTTGGCTTCTTAAATTTATCATTTCTTGGGAAAATTATTCTTATTTTCTGGAATTTTTTTATCTTTGTTTCTGAGAAAATAGCAAATATTGGTTTTAGCTATAAATATGTGGCAGATATAAGCCTATATAGTATTATTATTTTTTACTCAATATTTGTCCTTACTGGAATTTCCTGGTTCTATCTAAAGGGAGAGAAGAAAAAGCTTGTAAACCAGATACTTACAATAATTGTAATTATTCCAATGATGCTTTCATTTGCTCCACAAAATTCATCAAAATACCTAAAAATTCAATTCATAGATGTAGGTGAAGGAGATTCCGCATTTATCCAGACACCCGATGGTTTAAACATTTTAATTGATGGCGGTAGAGGCAAAAAAGAATATTCTTCGTATGATTATGGAGAGAGAAATGTTCTTCCACTCTTAAAAAGAAATGGTATAAATAAGCTCGACTTTGTAATCTTATCGCACTATCATGACGATCATTATGGAGGACTTATAACTGTTTTAAACCACATTCCAAGAGTTGAAAAGTTAATACTCCCAGGCTATAGCTCGATAGATAAAGTAGCATTTGACTCTCTTTTTAAGAATTTACATAAAAAGATAAAAATTATTTATGTATGCGGTAATAGAAAGCTTAAATTAGGTAATAACACCGAAATTGAATTCTTTTCTCCATCCTGCGATAAAGACTTAATATCCAAGTTCAACGAGAATAGCAAATCAATCACTTTAAAGCTCACCTATAAACAAATTTCAATCCTCTTTGCTGGGGACATTGAGGAAGTCGCTGAAAAATGGCTTGTAAAGCAATACGGAGAGAAGCTCGATTCTGACATATTAAAAGTTGCTCACCATGGAAGCAAAACTTCTTCTACTACCGAATTTCTTGAGGTTGTAACCCCAGAATATGCAATCATATCCTGCGGTCCACCATGGATATTTAACCATCCTGCAGAATCAGTAACAGAAAGACTTAATGAAGAAGAAATTGAATTTTATACCACCTATGAAAAAGGAGATATAATTTTGTATACTAATGGTTATAAGTATAAAATTTATTAAATTCTTAAAAAGAAAATATTAAGAAAGGTTGTAAAAAAGATGAATGACAAAAGTTCTTTTGAAGAGATCAAAGAGAAACTCGTATGTAAACGTGAAAATGTCTGGTGCCATAATAACGACAGTGACATTATTAAATTTTCAGAAGATTACAAAATCGCTCTAAATAATGGAAAAACAGAAAGAGAGTTTGCAAATTTCTCAAAAAATTACCTCTTAAATAGAGGGTTTAAAGAATTTAACGAACCTTCACAAAAAAATGCCGTTCCAGAAAAACTATTCAGACTCATAAAAGGTAAAGTTTTAATAGCATTCAGGGCTGGACTTACTTCTATAGAGAACGGTATAAACATTGTTGTTGCACATATTGATTCTCCGAGGCTTGATTTGAAGCAGAACCCTTTATACGAAGATTCGGGGTTTGCCTATCTTGATACTCACTATTATGGTGGAATAAAAATTTACCAATGGCTCTCTATGCCATTAGCCATTCATGGCGAGATTGTTAAAAGTGATGGATCGAAAATTAATGTTGTGATAGGCGAAGATGATAAAGATCCGGTATTTGTAATTACCGATCTTCTTCCTCACTTATCAAGAGACTTTAAAGAAAAAAAGATTGGAGAAGTATTTAAAGGAGAAGATCTTGATATACTTGTAGGCGGACTACCGTTAGAGTTCAGTAGTAATGAAAAAGAAGCAGTCAAGCTGAATGTTTTAAAAATCTTAAATGAAAAATATGATATAACCGAAGAAGACCTATCAAGTGCAGAAATAGAAATAGTACCAAAAGGTAATGCTTTAGACCTCGGTTTTGATAGAAGTATGATTATTTCATATGGACAAGATGATAGAGTTTGTGCGTACACTGCTCTTCGTGCAATAGCTGAATTAAATAATCCACCCGAATTATCCTCAATGGTTATTCTGCTCGACAAAGAAGAAATTGGATCTGAAGGTAATACAGGCGCAAAATCAAAAATTATTGAAGATTTTATAGAGGACATAATAGCCTCGTTTGGCATTCAAACTACTACTACAAAAGTATTTATGAAAAGCAATTGTTTGTCAGGTGATGTTAGCGCAGCATTTGATCCTCGCTATAAGGATGTATTTGAAACAAGAAATAGTGCATACTTCAACAAAGGTGTCACTATAAATAAATTCACAGGAGTTGGTGGAAAATCTGGTTCTTCTGACGCATCAGCTGAATTTGTAGGGAAAATTAGAAAACTTTTTAACGATAACTGCGTTAAATGGCAAACCGCCGAATTGGGTAAGGTAGATGTGGGTGGAGGAGGAACTGTTGCTAAATTCTTTGCCGAGAGAGGAATGGAAGTCCTTGATTGTGGTCCAGCACTCCTCTCCATGCATGCACCCTATGAAGTTTCCTCCAAAGCTGATGTTTATGAAACATATAGGGCTTATTTAGCGTTTCTTAAAAACTTTTCCTGATTTAGAATGGGTAGATGATTTTTTAGAGAAGCATATAAACAGTAGAATATTGCTGTATTTATTCCACCATAAATTAGATTGAAGGGAATAATTGCCGGTAAAAGCAAACCTTTTACCACTTCAACTGAAACCTCCATATATATTGGAGTGATTAAGATATTTGCCGGGATCATTATTGCTGCTCTTGCAACAGTAGCAAGCAAAAGAGCAAGGAGCAAATTGACCATTGATGCTTTTCTTTCTTTTGAGAATAAAGTACCTCTGAATACGAGATAAAATACAAGAACAAATGTTCCAGAAGAGATAAAATGCATTAACATCCCCCAGGGCCCACCCTCCCCTGTTATTAGAGCGAAAAAAACGGATGTTGAAGCAGTAATAACGACAGCCTCAAGTGGTCCTAAAATAATACTTGCAAAAAGCATTGGTAAATCTCCTGCTGCATAAAGTAAAAATGGAGTTGCTGGAATAATTGGAAAGTGAATTGTGAGCTCTAAGACCAAAGACAGTGCTGCAAGAACTGCAAGATAAGTTAACCTCTTTGTTGAATAAATCATTTTTTTAAAAAACCTCCCTTAAAAGTTTTAAACCTTCAAGGGGCAATCAGGGATTTAAGACACACAAATTATTAAGCCTTCTCCCTTCCGGACTTTACCGTCGGTTCTGGAATTACACCAGATCAGCTTTCGCTCGCGGACTTTAACCGCCGGTCAGGAACTTCCCCCTGCCCCGAAGACTAACCTTTATAATAGTAAATATTTATAAAAATGCAATACTACGAATTGCTTCAACTAAAATCTGGATGAAATATCCTTATTTAGATCATGCTTCAGGAGGTATAAAAGTAAAATCAACTATAAATAAGGTAAAACGATAACGAAGTTTTTCCGTGCCTCTTTCTTGTCATTCCGAAGTGCGGTCTTTTCGCACACAAGTCCTGATGAATCTCCGTATTTGTTCTTGTAATCCTCGAAATCCACACAATTGTTTTCCCCGAATGTCTACAAACTGTCATCCCCGAATGTATTTATCGGGGATCCAGACCATACTCCTAAACATTCTTCTAAACTCTCTGGATTCCCATTTTCATGGGAATGACGAAGAAGGTTACGGGGATGACACGCCCGCACCGTCATTCCCAAAATCTTTTATTGGGAATCCACATTTTTTACATTTTTTGCATTAAGGAGTGACAGAATCCGTAGTTTTACCCCACTTATATATATGGAGGGATTATTTTTACACATTTTGCATGAGGTATAAATATGGAACTACCCTTAGTATTCTGGATTTCCATTTTCATTAGATGATATAGTAAAAAATCTGGATTCCCGCTTTCGCGGGGATGACACGCCCGTACCATCATTGCGAAAGTTCGGTATTTTGCAGTTGTACTGAAGAATACACACCCCACACTGTCATTCCGAAGTGCGGTCTTTTCGCACACGTCCTGAGGAATCTCCGCATTTGTCCTTGTAATCCTCGAAATCCACACAATTGTCATTCACGAATCTCTACAAACTGTCATCCCCGAATGTATTTATCGGGGATCCAGACCATCATTTTTAAAAATTCTTTTATTTAGGAGTGACAGAATTCTCATTTTTACTCCACTTATATATATGGAGGGTTTATTTCACATATTCTGCAGTAGGTAGAAATATGGCTCTATTCTTAGTATTCTGGATTTCCATTTTCATTAGATGATATAGTAAAAAATCTGGATTCCCGCTTTCGCGGGAATGACAATAAAAATCGCTGGAATGACAAAGAATAAATGGATTCCCATTTTCATGGGAATGACTTGCCCGCACCATCATTACGAAAGTTCGGTATTTTGCAGTTGTACTGAAGAATACACATCCCACCCCGTCATTCCGAAGTGCGGTATTATCGCACACGTACTGAGGAATCCCCTCATTTTTCCTTATCATCCTCGAATGTCTCTATCAGGGATCCAAGTAACATGACATCCCCAACTTGATTGGGGATCCAGTGTTTCTTTTTGCTTTCTGAATTCAAATTTACATGAGAATGTAAAAATGCTTCTGGATTCCCATTTTCATGGGAATGACAAAGAATAAATGATTTGTAGGTCCATTATCGCCACTATTATTTCA
>JBPOJC010000026.1:0-9532 GCA_052034135.1 Caldisericota bacterium
CAGATTTTACTTCAGCAGTTTTCCAATCTGGATGAACTTCCTTTATTAATGCAGCTAATCCTGCAACCATAGGGGAAGCCATAGATGTACCACCAGCTATTCCATAACCACCAGGAACAGTAGAAAATATGGAAGATCCTGGGGCAGATATCTCAGGTTTAAAACAAGCATCAGATGTTGGTCCCATCGAAGAAAACTCTGAAATTGATACTCCTTCGCTTTCTTCAAACTCTAACTTTAAGCTATTATTAATTAGAGAAAGTAGAAACTCTCCATCTTCTTTTGTTATAAATACAGTTGGGATTAATTGAACTGAATTTGGGTCTTCATTGTTTCCATAGATTCCAGGGGCTATAAGTTCAGAGGGAGTATGATTGTATATTATTATTGCTTTAGCTCCGGCTTCCATTGCATTATCTACTTTTTCCCTGAATGTAAGTGGTTTGTCATCAATTGGCCCTCGCATAACAAGAGCAATTTTACCTTTAACATCCACTTCCCTAAAATCAGCCTTAGAACCATACCCGCAGTCTACAAGAGGAAGACCATTTAAACTTTTATCAAAAGGAGGAGTAAATGGTCCTCTTCTACCTGTAATTAATTTTGAACTTTGCTTAGGAGAGGCTACTTTTAAGATTTGAAAGCTTCTATCATCTGTTGCTCCAACAGCAATTACATCTTCGGAACATGCAAGAGAGCCACTTGGCCAGGATAAAATTTTACCTCTTGAACCCCAGTTTCCAAAACCAGCTGCCACAATCACTCCTGCTTTTGTTGCATTTTTAATAGCAGTTGAGTGAGCATATCCACCTTTTGATTCAAATGGTCCAGGAGAAGCAAGAGATAAATTAATTACATTACATTGATCTTCAACTGCTCTATCAATAGCAGGAACTAAATTTACTGCTCCAAGGCTTCTTTTAGAAAATACTTTATAAATCATAAAACTTGCTTCATATGCCATTCCTCTTTGATAATCCTTGCCACCTTTTCCACCAATTATTCCAGCAACATGTGTGCCGTGTGTTTCTAAATCAGAGAAGTCCTCATCATTATCACCAAAGTCATATCCACCTTTTATTTTTCCCTGCTCGGAAAATTCTGGATGCTTCTTATCTAAACCACTATCTATAACTCCTATAAGAACCCCTTTGCCAGTTGCTTTTTGAGTAGATGCTCCTTGCCATACTTTCTTTGCTCCTGTTGTATCTGCAGCAATAGCTCGAGTAGCATAAAAAGCAAATCTATCATCGTAAATTTTTTTAACATCTGGTATTTTAAGGAGTTTAGAAATGTCCTTACCAATAATATCTAATAGAACTGCATTAATAGTGGTTGTGCATCTTTCTTTAAACTTAAAGTCTATATAACTATTTCTCATATTCGATAATATTTGATCCTGTTTCAAGACTAAATTTAACTTATATTTTTCGTCAAGGTTAGAAATATTAAAAAATTCATTTTGAAAATAATTCTCGGCTTCAAACTTTTTTAAACTATATACTACCACTGGATCATCTTTAAACTCAACAATTACAGGAATTCTTTTATAAATATTTAAAGATTCATTAAGAAAGGCAGAATCAATCTTTTCTTCTTGAAAACCAATTGCAGAATCAGAGTTAATAGATAGAGCAATCACAAAGCTTAAAATTATTATTAAAAGCTTCTTCATAGTTATCCTCCTCTAAAACATAATTAAATCTTATCATTAATATTTGAAAAATAAAGACGGATGAATCACAAATTGATGAAAAGAAGAATAAATATAGGTTTTACGGAGAACTGTAATTACAAATTTTATTAAATTGAAACTCGTTTTTTAAAAAATCAAATAGTTATCGTATTAAATATTATTTTGAGCTTAGCCCTTTCAGTCAAAAGTTTCATATTGAATTTTAAAAGGAATGAATCCGTCATCTATTGCCTTAAAAGCCTCTTCGTCGGTTGAAACCTTTTTAATAAGTGCTTGCTTATCAGAAAAACCAAGCACATCAATGAATGTCTCAAACATTCCTTTTGGAAATGAATAAACAAATAGATGCCCTTCAAAAATTGAAAATATTGGTTCAAACTCAATTATCTCACCTTTTGAAGTCTCTTTCACCTTAAGCATTCCAGACTTAATGAGCTGGTTTGCATATATCTCTCTTGCAGAGGCAGACCTCTCAAGCAATTTAGCTACTTCTCTAAAAATTAATGGAGCGCTCTGAGTCATTATTTTTCTTGAAATATCCAATTTTACCCACCAGAGATCATAACTTAAAAGAGATTCTCTTTTTGTAACTTCACTTGTCTTACCTACATACATATTTCTTATATATAAAAGATCAGGGTAATCAAAGATTGCGTTTGGCTCATCCTTAGGGCAATTTTCTGAAGGATAACTTTCTTCAAAAATGAGTTTATCTTTAAGTTCTTCATTTGAGAAACGAATAAGCTTTTTAATATTGTTAAGCTCTTCTTCGTATTTATAAAGCAATATGTGAGTTCCAGATACATTTAAATTTGTTCTTCCCATAAGAACATAAATTCCAGGATTAGATGAATTCAATGGAAGAGTTATGAATTTATAAACTATATTTTTCGTAAAGAAGTAAACAGGTACACCCTGCAAAATAAAAAATGATGATGCTAATTTTAAACCTTCTCCGTAATACCCTCTCATCCAGCATTCTTTATCACTACCTCCCATTCTTAAAGCTTTAATATTTATTCCTCTACCATTATCTTTTATCCATATTCCAAGTTCATTTTTATCTATTTGAATTTCTGGTTTACCGATTACTAATTCCTGTTCATCAAGAGCATTTTGAAGAAGTTCTTTTAAAGAAATTGTGTAGTTAAAATCGCGCTTTTCAACATAATCTTTAGTTAATCCGATTGGAAAAAGAGCATCATATCCGTCAATCAGTTTTGAAAGTTCTTGGTTCTCCATTATTTCTTCCTCTGATATCAAGATATCTTTTTTAGCTTTTTCGAGAGGAATAATCATTGAGCTAAGCTCAGAAGGAACATTATAAGCTTTTAAAATTAATTCAATATCCATTTTTCAAATTTTACCCCCAGAAATTATTTTTACAAATTTAATATCATACAAAAATTGTTTGTAAAGTTAAATCTGTTGCTTTTCTGGACATGAATGTTGAAACCAAATATATATAATATGACATTAGCTTCTACTGGAAGACAATGGTAGCGCCAGGGAGAATTGAACTCCCATCTGGGGATTGAGAGCCCCCCGAACTAACCATTGTTCTATGGCGCCTCTTAACTCTGCCGGACCAGGGGTCGAACCTGGACTCTTCTGATCCAGAGTCAGACGTGTTGCCAATTACACCATCCGGCAATAACTTTTATTTATTTTACATTTTTTCTAATTCTTCTGCAAGAGAACGGTTTATGTAAAAACAATTATTTATGTCACAATATTTTGGATATCGGCTAATCAAAGAGTTTTGGTTGTAATTTTATTTATGTTCTTGCTTATTAATAAAACTTAAATTTATTCTTGCGGTGCATTACTAATTAAGAGCAGAAATCATAAATCTATTACTTACTTGAATAAAACTTTATAAAACTATATAATGAAAAAAGTTTTAGAACGCGCCCATAGCTCAATGGATAGAGCGGTGGACTTCGGATCCACTGGTTGCGGGTTCAAATCCTGCTGGGCGTATTTTTTAATTTTTTAAAATATTTTAAAATTAAATATAGTTATTAAATAACTAAAATATGTGCGTTGTATTTGTGATTAATATTAGATATTGTAGAATTAATAAAAAAAAGTTGCTATAATCTTTACAATATTTACGGGTCGTTAGCTCAATTGGTAGAACATCTGACTCTTAATCAGGCGGTTGCAGGTTCGAGTCCTGCAACCTTCTTTATAACAGCATTTCCCAGTATTTAGTTTTCAAATTTTTTATTCAAGAGCATCGGACTTGGTAATTTTCAACAAGCTTTTCTTTTTTCCAATTTTGCTTCTTTTTTGTATTTAATTTCTTGTAATGTTTTCTCTACATCTTCATAGGTTAACTCTTTTTTATAAAGTTCCTCTATTGTTATGCTAATAATGAAAATTATAGAGATAAAGACCTTAAAGAATTGATTTGTGAGGATTTAAAGAAAAACTATAAAAGTCTTTTAGAGAACTGTAAAGACCCTTATTTAGATGAATATTTAGAGCTTAGGAAGCAATTGAGTTTATTGGAGAAGCAAAAAAAGGAGTTGAAGTGACTTGTTTTCATTGATTTATTCGAGCCATAAAAAAGCATCAGCATTATAAAAACTCTTAATAAGTGGAGAACCAATTTCAAGAAAAATTCTACAAAAATTCTACAAAAAAGTAGAATTTTCCACAAATTTTCACAGCAAAACCCCCACTACCTTAGGAGTTAGGATAGGAGATGTTGGCTGATTTGAAAAGTAGTGAGGTCTTAAATTATTCTACTCTTTTTGTAAAAGATGCAAGAAAGAGTTTATTGTTCTTCTACTTGTTTTCTCTCGAATTCTTCCCAAAGGCTTTTTCCCAATGCTCTAATGATTGACTATAAATTTCCTCGCTTACTTCCTGAAAAAGAGATTTTAGCTTCTTAGAAGTTCCACTCTTTATATATCCTGCTCTTTCCATTTCTTCTATAGCACTTTCATTATAAAACGTTGGTAAAAAATGTAAATTTAATGCCTCCTCAGTATATTCTGCTACAAGGTTTGAAGCTGCTAGCTTGCGTTGTTTATATCCTTGTGCGGTAACTTGATACCGTTGTTGGTCGGCTAAATACCATTGTATCGTTCCCCACTGAATTATATATTCATAGATTCTACTGTTAAAGCGCTTTTTAGACTTTAGATTATTGTTTATCTCAATAAGTTTGTAGCATTCTTCTGGATGTTTGCTTTTGAAAACTAAGAACATTGCATAATCCTGTGATGTTGTTAATTTTGTTTTTGTGTTTAACTCTAAATTTCTCAAATCTCCACCCCAATCATCAACATATTTTTCATATGTTTTTAATAAGTGCATTTCTCTAAAATAGTAAATAGAAAAACCGATCGCTAAAACTAAGATACAAGATATTAAAAAAGATATTAAAATAAGTGAGACTTCTTTCATATTGCCTCCTACATACTAAATATCAAAGATTAATTTCACATAATTTTATCTATAAATTAGGAAACTCACAACTTCTTTGTTATTCGCTTAGTTATTGGTTGGTCTTTTAAAGTATAAATATATGCAGGGTTTTAAGAAACTACTTAGGAGTGGCGTTATAACGTTTTTATCTGGTTTATCTGGTTTAATGTGGACAACATCTATTAATTCCCATCCTTCTGAACCTAATTTATTGATTCTTTCACCAAGAGTTGAAATTATTTCATCTTTAGAAATAGTAAAAGTTTCTATTACATATTCCCATTTTTGCATCCTAATAACCTCCTTCCCTTTTATTCTAAAATGCACAGAAACGCAAAAAAACAGGGGTATAACTCTTTGCTAATACATTTTTACATTAAAAAATAATTCTCTTTAAAAACTTCATATTCTTCTATATTTACTTAAGTTCTTCCACACTAATACTCCAATCACCATTTCCGCCGTAAATTTCTAAATAAAATTCCCCCGATTCGTAAAAGTAAGTTACATCACTTGCTGTTCCTGTAATATTAACAAGGATATGGTTAAACAGTTTTACGCCAGGTTTTTTAACATAAACTTGAAGAATAGCTGCTCCATATCCTGTTGTATCTTTAATAGACCAAACAACACGCCATTGCTTTCCTGTAATTGTAAATGGTTCAGTGTTTTTTATGCCTGTTCCAGACCAAGACTTTACTTTCTGCCAAGTTACTTTTTTTTGTTCAGGAGATTGTTGTTTTTGTTCAACTACTTTCTCATACTCCTTCATAAGTTTTTGATTTGCTTCATTAGTTTTTTTTACTGATTGACAACCAATTACAACAAATATTAGAACAACAAATACAACAATAATACCTATAATTAAACTTTTTCTTTTTCTCATATACACCCTCCTTTATTTTCTATACAGCCAAAGTGTAATATTCTAAAAAAAAATTGTCAAACAATCGAATTATCCACTTTTCAGAGAATTTTAACATTACTTGAAATCCAACAACTATTGATTAAACAATATTCACTAAGCTAAGATTATTAGGTAATTTGCCATCCTCATTAAAAATATGATAATCTCCATTTTACCTCTTTTCCTATAAATTTTGTATGTCTGTAATCCAATATTTACGGACTTTACCTTTTGATTTTCTTGAGTAAATCAGAGAGAAAGAGAAATTTAGGCTTGTAATTGTTCCTTTCCAATAAGTCCTTGACTGATTTAAACTTCTCTATTTGAAAATGACCGTTTGAGATACCTAATTCTTGTCAACTCATGCTTAATCAGTTATTGTTGACTATTTTTAAAACTCATGGTAAAAATACAATTGGAGACTGCTGGAAATATCTGAGATGTAGAAAGGGAAATTAAACTTGTAGACTCACTCTTTTAAACTACAATATTGTTTATCCAAGGAAGGTGATTTTGGTATGATTGAACCTTTAAGAGGTAGATTAAAAAAGCTCTTTGTCAAAGAGCTTTCAAAAAATGAAAAGGTTTTTTTTGTTTTAAATGGTAATCCTGGACAAGCATTAGTAGTTACTGAAAAAAGAATTGCAATTCTTAAATCAATTAAATCAAGTTTCTTACGGTTCTCTGATGAAGCTGAATCATTTTTTCTGTCAAGATTTATTTCAGAAGATATTAGTATCGGTTCATTGTGGTGTCTTTTATCTGAAAAAGAAAATATCTTACAAATCCGTAATATTGACGGAAATATTATTAATTCTATATCCTTTCCTCAAAATAAAAAAGAGTTTTTTTTACAGATTGTAGGTTATATAGATAAAATGAGGGAAGAAGAAATAAAAAGGAAAAAAGAATTAGCAGAAAGATTAAAGAAATTAAAGGAAGAAGAAAAAGAAGCAAGAAGAAAGAAGGAAAAAGAAGAAAGAAGAAAGAAGAAAGAAGAAGCAAGGAGAAAGAAAGAAGAAGAAGCAAGGAGAAAGAAAGAAGAAGAAGAAAAAGAGAAGAGGAACCAGAAAAATATATTTCTCAAGAAGTTAGATGTTTGTGAATCTAAATTAGCAATTGAAAAAAGGATTGATGATTTATTTGAAAAATTACCTTCAGGCTTTGCTTTGTGTTTTTTAGGCAGTATAGGGCTTGGAAAAACATATCAAGCTCTTCGTGTAGGAGGTAAAGATTTAATAGTAGTTAATCCTGGCGATTTATGGACGTATCTTTATCATGAAGATTTTGTAGTAATGTTTTTTGATGATGCTCAAAAAATTCCTAAAAGCGAACAGGAGGATATTTTAGTAATTATTGATAAGGGATTTAAAATAATTCTTGCAACTACTGATGCGGAAAAGTTGCCGCCAACTTTAAGAAAGAAATTAATTTTTGTTAACTTTCAACCATATTCTCTGGATGAAATGAAAGAAATTCTCAAGAGAATCTGCTCAAAAAATGATGAATTTGACTTTTTAATAGAAATGAGTGAAGAAGAAATATTTAATATTTTAAAACTTAGCAAAGGTAATGCTGGTGAACTAATTCGCATTCTTAAGTTAGTTAAAGGATTGGGAATTGAGAAAACTCTTGAAGTGTTAGGAATATCTATTTCTGATGGGCAAATAAATCTTGATACAGTAAAATCTATGTCTCCTTTCGAGTTTCAAAAATGGGTGGTTAAAGTTTTGGGGGGGAAAGAGAGTGACTCAAAAGTTGGCGATATGGGTATAGATGGAATTATAGAAAAGAGTAATTTCTGGCATCAAGAAGGGATTATCCAAGTAAAACAGTTTGAAAATATAGGTAGGAATGTGGTTGATAATTTTGAAACTGCTATGAGAAGAGCAAAATATAAAAGAGGTTATATTGTAGCCTATAGTTTCACAAATGGAGCACTTAATGAAGCCAGAAGAGCAAAAAATGAGGAGGATTTAGATATTAAGTTAATAACAGTTGAAGAGATTTTAAGAAAAACTGAAGAGATTTAGTGGTGTACAAGAAAAACAAAAGAATTATGTTCTTCGAGAATTCTATGATTTGGTAGGAGGAAAGATATTATGAAAGATACAAAATCATATTTTCCAATATATGTAAAAAAAGCCACTGAAAGTGAATTCAATATTAGTGAAGACTTAAAAATAGTAAGAGTTGATAGAAGTAAATTCAAAGAAATTTGTGGATTTAAAGAGTTTAAATTCGATAATGAGAATAAAATTGTAGATTTTTCTTTTGCAGAACCTCTTTTTCAGTTTGAGAATTGTTATAAATTCTTCTATAAGTTTTATAATTTCTTCTTCTCAAAGAAGGAAAGTAAACTAAGTGATGAAATTTTATCTTATGCTGGAAAGGAAAATGGATAAGAGCTATTACCTTGTGAAAGAAGGGGCATCACAGCAGGTGTTTATGAAGGAATTATTAGGAATAGCGTTCTACCATCTTATGTTGTTGAGTTAGAAACTAATAGTAGTGATAATAAACTTAAAATGTTTGTATGGCGTGGTGTGATTTGGTATAAGATAAGAATACTCAATTTGGCATTGTCTCTTATTTCTCCAAATTCGGTTACACGTGCTTTATGGGGAATATCCGAGAGGAAAGAAAAGCCAGAAGTTGAGGAATTAGTGAGCCAGAATTTTATTAAAAGGAATTTGAAAGAAGAAGTTAATTCAGGGAATATTCTTGAACTTAATGAAGAAAATGTCAAAAAAATAACATTATACTATGATAAGTTATATAGCCATTTGTGTTCTTCTCAATCTCTTCTTAACGAAGATGAAAAAATAAAAATGTTAACAGTATTACAATTATTTTCTTCATCTACTTTTCCCTGGAATATATTCTATATTGAACCTTTTCAGTTCCTACAACTTGTTATGGCTCTTGAAATGCTATTGGTTCCAGATGGAACGGATACACGCATAAAATCTAAGTTTTCAAAACGTCTCGCAAAACTGCTGGGTGAACAAGGACAAGAAAAGGAAATAGAAAATAAAGCAAAGAAAATTTACAGCAAAAGAAGTAATTTTGTTCATAATGCAAAATATTTTACTGCTAATTCACAAGAATTATTGAAAATTGTAGAAGCACTTCAAAAAGCGGGAAAACCTTTAACTTTTGAAGAAATAGTAGATAAAACAAGCCTAAAACAAGAAATTGCTAAAAATATACTCTGTAGAATGGTGAAAGATGGAAAAATTATAAAGTCAGATAAAAATATGTATAATTTACATGAAAATGTTATCCCCGAAGAAATTTCTGAGCAAGAATTATTTTCTAAAGCTCAAGAATATGCTTGTAAGCTTGTTTGCAAGTATATAACCCAACTTCCCAAACTAACCAATGTTTCCCCTGATATAATCAGTTAATTATTTTTTGTTATATACTACAGTATAGTTTGTCTTTTTTGTAATCAAAAGGTGGTATGTTAAATACAAGGAGAAGCA
>JBPOJC010000069.1:0-3396 GCA_052034135.1 Caldisericota bacterium
ACAAAAAGGCCCAATGCTTGCTGCGCCAATTTTAAGATGGGATAGAACTTTCTTAATTATAAGACATGCTGTTGAAGAAGTAGGTGGAGAAATCTTTTGGGATGGAACAAAAAAAACAGTAACAATAGTAACCAAAGAGGGTAAAAAGATTGAATTTCAAATTGGCAATAAAATGTACAAAGTTAATGGTGTTTCTAAACAGATAGACCCGTATAATCAAAATGTTGTTCCATTTATTGATAATGGTAGAACCCTGATTCCTCTGAGAGTTACTGGGGAGGAGCTAAATGCAAAAGGGATAAACTGGTATGCAGATAAAAATATTGCAGAGCTTGTATTTACTGTCCCCTGTCCAGAAAAACCAAAAGGATGTGGGGGGATTGATATCCTCTTAACAGAAGATTGTACTCTTCCCTGCCCAGGTTCATATATTGTTACACCAATAAATCCAAATTGTAAGTTTTATACAGAAAGCCAAAGAGTTGAATTCGAGTGTAAGTGTGAATAAAAAGATCTATCAAAGAGGTGAAATGAAAAAATTTAAAAATTTTATTTTAATAATAATTATTCTAATTACTTTTTTCTATTTAAAAGTTGATATTCTACCAGAAGCTAAAGATGGTTTAAACCCTAATTCACCAACAGAAAAAATTAAATTAGTTTTTATTCATCATTCAACAGGTGAAGATTGGTTAAATAAAGGTGATTTAAGAAAGGAGTTAAACAGGAATAACTATTATGTTGTTGAGACAAATTATGATTGGGGACCAGTTGATCTCGATATAAATGATGGTAACACAATTGGATATCATACCGATACAGGACATTGGTATAATTGGTTCCTCGGACCTCATAGAGATGTTTATCTTAATGCATTATACAAATCTATTTATACTACAGAACCAAACACAATTGCAGATCCAGGAGGAGAAGCTAAAATTGTTATGTTCAAATCCTGTTTTTCGTCTCTTCAGGTTATGTATGGAAATCCAGATGACCCCCCCCTTTCTAAAGGTGAAAAAAATCCAATCTATGGTAAGGGATGTATGGATGATTGGGCTTATACTGTAAGTAATATTAAAGGTTTATATAGAGATTTGCTTGATTATTTCAAAACAAGACAGGATAAATTTTTTATTATAATTACAACCCCTCCATCTCTTGAAAGTAGCGTTGGAAAAGAATTAGCAAGTTTGTTAAGGGGGATAAATAATTATCTTGTTGATGATTTATTAAAGGATTATCCATACAATAATGTTTTTGTATTTGATTATTACAATATATTAACATCAAATGGAGGTAATTACCTTAAAAACGATTTAGGTGCATTAACTGGAAATCATCATAGATATAGAGAAGGCAAAATTGAACATACTATAAATTATAAAAATGATTGTCTTTCTTATGGCACAGATACAGATGGTGATTATATTCCTGATGACAATCATCCAAATCCAGAAGGTCACAAAAAAGCAACTTATGAATATGTTCCACTTTTAAATATTGCTTATAATAGGTGGAAAACTGGAGAAATAGAACCGTCTCCAAAAACAGAAATAGATTACTCGCCAAAAAGTATAAATTTTGGAAAAATCGAAGTTAATAAAACATCGCATCCCATATCAGTTACGATAAGAAATACCGGTACTAGTGAAGTAAAAATTGATAATTTAAAAATTTTAGGACCAAATAACGATGAATTTTTAATTCAAAACAATATTTGCCAGAATAAATTTCTAAAAAAGAACGAATCTTGCACTATTCAAGCTCTTTTCAAACCTAAAAGCGAGGGCTTAAAGGAAGCAAAATTATTAAAAGAGAGTGAACCAAAGATAGAGATACCTTTATCTGGTGAAGGCTATATAACTTCAATTCCCCAAAATGGAAATATTTACTATGTCTCAAACTCCGGAAGTGATAATAATTCAGGAACAAAGGAAAAACCTTTTAAAACAATTGGTTTTGCCTCTAAAAAACTAAAACCTGGAGATACTCTCATAATCTTAAATGGAGAATATATTGTGTCGGAATATTATGAAGATATGATAACTCCAGTAACAGGCGTTGAGAATAAATGGATAACAATAAAAGGTGAAGATAGTACAAAACCAAAGATTAAGGGAAAAAATGGAGTTTTATCAGTAATCGATATAAGCGGAAAAAGTTATATAAAAATCCAAAATCTTGAAATTTCATCTTTGATTGACTCACCATATTCAGGTGGTTTAAGAGAAGGGATTGAAGCAGGAGGTTCAACTGGAGCAATTGAGGGTAAAATCTCGAATATAGTTTTAAAAGACTTAACAATACACCATACAGAAGAAAGTGGTATAAATTTCTGCGGAAATATAAAAAATATTCAAATAGAAAATGTCCATCTCCACCATACAGGTGCTTCTGCGATAAGTGCACCAAGCGCAGAAGATGGAAGAGGTTGGGAGAATGTTTTAGTTTCAAATTGTATCTTAGAATATGCAGGTCTTTTTTCAAATGGAAAAGAAAAAAAATCTGACTGGGATAGACCAGATGGTATAGGTTTTGAAAATTCAGAAGGACCTGTAGAAATAAAAAATACAATTTCAAGATTCAATTTTGGAGATGGAATAGATTCAAAATCTAAGAAAACTTACATTCATGAATGTACTGTTTCAAATAATTTTGGAGATGGCGTAAAGTTATGGGGTGGTGGTTCAAAGGTCGAGAACACACTTGTTTTTGGAACAGGTTTTATGGAAAAAAGCGAAGAAACTCCATGGTGTCTTCTTGTTATTGAGACAGAAAATATGAATGGTAGTTTTGAAATAGTTAATTCCACATTCTTTGACGACAAAAATAGAGCAAATAAACATTATTCAATGACAATTCAATATGATAATTCAGATGTTCCAATCAATTTAACCTTAAGAAATAATATTATTGCTGGATTGAGTAGAGCATTTATTAGAAAAAAAGTAAAACTTACCCTTGAAAATAATCTATTTTTCAATAGAGAAGATGATGAAGGTATCCAAATTGAATATGGAGATAATTTTTTATCAGAAAAAAACTTAAATTCATATGGTTCAAGCAATTTTTATGAGAATCCAGAATTTATAAATCCAGAATGGGGAAAAGAGGGTGATTTTCACTTAAGGCAGAATAGTCCTGCAATTGATAAAGGCAAATCTTCAGGAGCTCCTAAAATTGATATCGAAGGGAAAGAAAGACCTTTTGGAAGTGGTATAGATATCGGAGCTTATGAGTTTGGTGGTCAATTACCCCCTAAAGAGGAAACTATAATAATCAAATTTTATATTGGTAAAACAACCTATTATGTAAATGATGAATTAATGACAATGGACGTAGCACCAATAATCTTAGAAGGAAGAACACTTCTACCAATTAGATATGTAGCTG
>JBPOJC010000063.1:0-32355 GCA_052034135.1 Caldisericota bacterium
TTTGTGTATGGTTAAAGATATGAGGAGAGGTGAATAAGTTTACATTTGTCATTAGCCCAAGAGGCCGTCGGGAATGTTAAACCCACCTCCCCTGTTCCTTAAAGCCTGTACTTAGTACATTAGGCAATTAAAGCCTGTATTTTACGATGTTAGGCTTAAAGGAATATCCTTAATATCTATTATTATAACCAAACAAATTTAAAAACAATAAATTTGGAGGGAAGAAAAAATGAAATCAATAGTTGCAGTAGGAATTGATGTATCAAAGGAGAAATTGGATGTTTCATTCTATGATGGAAAGAATCATATTATTAAAGTTTATCCAAACAAGGAAGATGGTATAGCAAACCTTATTAATGATGCAGAGGCTATTAAGAAAAAACAAGAAGATAGAAACCAAGGATATGATTGTGTCTTCCAGCCCCCTAATTAATTGGACAGTTTGTAATAAAATTAAGAGTACAAATTAGGGGGTATAAAATGAGAAAGAGATTTTTTAAGCAAAGAAGAAAAGATTGCAATAATCAAAGAAGTAGAAAAATCTCCAACAATAGTAGAATTTCTTAAGTGCTACAATATAGAAAACTCAATGTATTATAAATGTTTTTTTATGTATAGTTAAGTACTGAAACCTACTTTTATGTTACTGATATGAGAGGAACTATAATAGCTTTAACAGATGATACTGGTGACATTGCAGAAACTTACTTCCATGACCCATTTGGAAATGTTCTATCAACCCCAACCATATACAACCCTAAGCTATTTATATTGGTAGAGATGATGTTCTCTATGACCCTGAAATTGAATTATATTATATGCATGCAAGGCACTATGACCCAGAAGCTGGTAGATTCATAATGAAAGACCCAGTATAAAGAAGCTTGAGTAACCGAATTTTACACTCGTAAATATTAAATCATTTTAGATAATTTTTATAAAGAAATACTTTAGTAAAACATTAACACAAAAAAACTTAAATAGAAAATAAAGTTGAACCAGTTATTTTAATTTTAATATTTATTACGGGAATTATATTTTAATAACATAAACTTTTTAAAAGGAGGGATGTATGAAGAGAAATCACAAGTTTTTTTCGTTTCTTATTGTAACTGCTCTATTATTTTCAAATCTTGCAATCAACGCTCAGAATTCAGCAACTTTCACTCTAAAAGCCTCTGGTCAATGTGGATATAACACTCTCGAATGGGAAAAAGTAGAAGGAGCAGTATGGTATTACATTTATCGTGGTATAGGTGAAGGAAATGAAGAAAGTATGCCTCTAACAGATTTTCCAATCAAAGAAACTACTTACAAAGACACAAAAGGACTTAAAGAAGGAGTTAAGTATTGTTATTATGTGAAGGCATTAGACGAAAAGAATATAGAAATTGCACGATCAATTGAAGCTTGCGCAATTCCGACCTGTTCATCTGAAACTCCAGAAGAAGAAGAGTGTGAATTAATCTTGCAATTTAAGATTGGTAATATTTACTACTGGGTTAATGGTGAACAAAAAGGTCCAATGCTTACTGCGCCAATTTTAAGATGGGATAGAACTTTCTTAATAATAAGGCATGTTGTTGAAGAAGTTGGTGGAGAAATTTTTTGGGATGGAACAGATAAAATAGTAACAATAATAACAAAAGAAGGTAAAAAGATTGAATTTCAGATTGGTAATAAGATGTATAAAGTTAATGGAGCTTCTAAGCAGATAGACCCGTATAATTCAAATGTTGTTCCATTTATTGATAACGGCAGGACCTTGATTCCTCTAAGAGTAACTGGCGAGGAATTAAACGCAAAAGAGATAAACTGGTATGCGGATAGAATGGTTGCAGAACTAATTTTCCCATGTCAAGAAAAACCTTGTAAATGGATATGTGGATGTATATTGAAAGCTGGACCTGCTACTGATACTAACTACTGGATTGTTGTTTTTGATGAAAATTGTGATGGAGTTAGCCCGATAGATTTTCAAATACCTGCAAATCTTCATGATACTAACCTTAACTTAACTATTGAAGATTACATTAGAAAATTTCCAAATAATAAATACTGGTGTGTTGAGCTTTGTTTAGATGAAAGCGGCAAAATTGTTAATTGGAAGGCTACACCAGAAAGATACCCTGATTGTTGTGAAGAAGAGGGTGGAAGAATAATTGTTTCTATGCCTAAGGAATGTTTAGAAGGTACAACTGTATACATCTACAGTATGGATAATGTAGAAGTATGGCATGGAATAGCAAATAATGAAGGTGTTTTTGATACAGGCACGAATCCTTGTATCCTTAAATGTCCTGCAACCTATAAAGTGGTTCCTAAGAATGAGAAATGTAAGTTCTACCCAGAATCTCAAGAAGTAAGAGTTCCATGCTGTCCAGATGTTGCAAAAGTTGAGTTTAAGTGCGAATGTGAGGAAGAAGTAAAGAAGGGTGGTATTATTGTAAAAGTTAATTGTGATACTGCAACTGCCCTTATTCCAGTTCCTGGAATTAAAATAAATATTTTTAAAACAAGCGATGGCACACTTGTATGGTCAGGTATCACTGATTCCTCTGGAAAGATTGATACATGTTTTAACATAGAACCAGGTCAATATAAGGTTGTTCCTGATGATTATTCAAATATGTGTAGTGATATAGTTCCACCATCACATATAGCCAATGTAACATCTGGGAATAAAGTTGAATTAGTATTTAAATGCAAGTGCATTGGTAAAAATGGTAGAATAATTGTTAAAATGTCCAAGGAGTGCTTAACTGGAACAAAAGTAATTATTTATGATAAAGATGGTAATGTTGTATGGAGTGGAGAAGCAAATAGTGATGGCATATTTGATACCGGGTGCTCTCTTTTATGTCCAGGTGGTCCATATAAAGTCGTTCCTGTAAATGATAAGTGTAAGTTTAGCCCTCCCGCTCATGAAGTAAGAATAAATAAATGCTGTCCAGAATATGAAGTTGTTGAGTTTAAATGTGAGTGCGAGGAAGAAGTAAAGAAAGGAAGAATTGATGTATTATTACCTGAAAATTGCATAAAGGGAACAATTGTAGAAATATATGATGCAAGCGGCAAACTCATAACATCAATAAAAGATCCAACAAATAATGTATTCACAACTGGATGCACTCTTTCCTGTCCTGGAACATACATAGTTAAACCAGTAAATAAAATTTGCAAGTTCTATCCTGAATCTCAAAAAGTTGAATTAAAAGATTGTTGTCCTGAGAAATATGTTCGTGTTGAGTTTAAATGTGAGTGCGAGGAAGAAAAGTATGGAAGGATAGTTGTAACTATACCTGGAAATTGTGTTAAAGGAACTACAATTTACATTTATGACTCAACCGGTAATATTGTTTCATCCGGATCACCGAATGCAAATGGTGTATTCGATACCGATTGTAAGCTTAAATGTATCGCAACCTATAAGGTGGTTCCTAAAAACGAGAATTGCAAGTTCTACCCAGAATCTCAAGAAGTAAGAGTTCCATGCTGTCCAGATGTTGCAAAAGTTGAGTTTAAGTGTGAGTGTCAAGAAGAGAAGAAAGGAAGAATTGATGTATTACTACCTGAAAATTGCATAAAGGGAACAGTTGTAGAAATATATGATGCAAATGGCAAACTCATAACATCAATAAAAGAACCAACAAATAATGTATTCACAACTGGATGTACTCTTCCCTGCCCCGGAATATACATAGTTAAACCAGTAAATAAAATTTGCAAGTTCTATCCAGAATCTCAAAAAGTTGAATTAAAGAATTGCTGCCCCGATTATGTTCGTGTTAATTTTAAGTGTGAATGCGAAAGTCAAGGAGTTAGAGAAATTGTTCTGTTCTTTAGAAGAATTTGCTCTTACATTTTGAAATTACTAAATGTAACCTCTCAATAATCATCTTGGTTTCAAATTAAATATTTACCTCCTCTTAACTAAGGTGTAACTGAGGCTAAGAGGAGGTTTTATTTTATAAGTAAAAAGTGAATCTATTTTAATCTATTACACTCTATCGTAAAAATGATCTAACCTTTTAAAACACAAATTGCTAATATAAAACAAAAGTTGAAAATTTCATCACTTATAATATAATAACTCAAACTATTTTAGGCTACTTTCCTTTTAGACAATGTTTAGAAGAAGTGAAACCTATTATGACAAAGAGGTGAAAAAGTGGAAAAAACTTATATGTGCCCTGCTTGTAGTAATCAATTATTGAAGGTTACAATTATAGAAGATGGAAAAGATGTAGAAAAATATTACTGTGATATTTGTGATACTTCTTACGATGAACCAGAATTAGAACCAAATAATAAAAATGTAAAACTAATTAAAAAGACCCCAATATCTAAGAAAAACAAGAAGAAGATTAGCAAAAAATCAGGCAAAACAAAAGAAGCTGCAAAATCAAAAAAAGTTGCTGAAAATCCAAAAAAAGAATAAACCATAAAAATATCTTTTAAATTCAAGGGCTTTTAAAATTTATAAAATTATTATTTTTATTTACACTATTAAATAATGGAAAATTAATATTGCGGAGAATAAATAATGGAAAATAATATATATGTAGTAAAAGTAAAAGCAAAAGTAGAACTTGTAAATTGTAATTCAAATAATAAGAAAATAAATATAGAAGATAAAGTTATCTTTGAAGATAATAATGAGAAAAAATATGGAGTGGTAATTTCACTGCAGCCCCTTATAGAAAAGGATAAATCTTTACCAAATATTATAGATACCTCATCTATGCACTCTTCGGAAGATTTAAAAGTTATAGAAGATGCTGAAAAAGAAGTACTTGAAATTTGCAGAGAAAAGGCAAAAAACTATAAATTAGAAATGGATTTTCTTAAAGCAGAATACTCTCTTGACATGTCAAAAGTAACAGTCTATTTCATGGCAAATGCAAGAGTTGATTTCAGAGAATTAGTTAAAGATGTAAACAATATGTTAAAAGGTCGCGGTAAATTAGAACTTTGGCAGATAAATTCAAGAGAAAAAGCGCTTATTTTAGGTGGTTTAGGTGTATGCGGAAGAGAAATCTGCTGTCGCTTAGTTGGTAAATTCCCAGATTCAGTCAGCATTAGAAGCGTTAAAGATCAAGGCCTTGAAATTAATCCATCAAAAATAACGGGGCTATGCGGAAAACTAATGTGCTGTCTAACCTACGAACACACTCAATATCTTGAAATGGCAGAAAATTTCCCAAAAGAGGGAACTAAGGTTTCATTCAATGGAAGAATAGGTGTGGTTAAAGCTAATAATATTATTAAAAATACTGTTATAATTGAATTTGAAGATTCTGTTGCAATTGAACTTAATAGGGAGGAAGTTGTAATAGCAGATAACTAATTTATATGACAAGATTTATTTTAATTTTTATACTTGTTGTATCTATACTCTTTAATATACCATTCATAAACTGTTCAATTCAACAAAGCGAGAGCCAAATATTAATAAATATCCAATTTTTCCCCTACATTTACGTTAAATTAAATAATAATAATTTAAATAACTTTATTAAATCAGTAAAAGTGGACGAAAAAGAAATAACAAATTACGAATTCATTCAATTCTCAGATCCTAAAAATAAAAAATTGATTCCAGTTTTACTTATTGAAAATTCAAAAAATATGGTCGATTCTGGCTATGATATTCAAACAATGAATTTGCTTCTTCGGATGAAGGCATCGCTGCCAGAGAAAGAAAATACAGTTGCATTTACTTTTAGCTCCGAATTAGAAAGAATAAAAGGATCAATTCTAACAGTAAATTTTAGTAATGATTCTAATGCAAGATTAATTGATTCTCTAATTTTAGTTACGAACATTATAAAAAATATAGATGGATATCCATTTATTATCCTTATAGGAACGGGCGAAGATAGAGGAAGTAAAGCAGAAAAATTTTTTCCCACATACCCAATAGTCTATATAGATGTTAAAAACAATCCTATCGTAAAAGAGGAAATTAAACAAATTGCAAATCTTTCATCTGGTTTTTCAATTAATTTATCAGATGTTTTTGACTATTACCAGATCGAGGAAAGAGTAAAAAAAAATCTAAATACAAGCAACCTCCTTCTGCTATTCAAAACACCATTTAGATATAACTTATTTAAAAAGCACAGCATTACATTAGAGCTAATTAATGGACAGAAATATGTTGAAAAATTTAATATTAGTGGCTTTCCAATAATAATACCAAGACTTATAATATTGCTTCTGCTTGTAGGCGCTGGTTATTATATCTATATCACATTAAAAAAGAATCCAAGAAAAGTTCAAAAAAAACCTTTATATAATAATACTCGCATTGGATGGCTTGAGGTTTATCTTAAAAATGAAAAAAAGAATGTCATAATTGATAATAAAGAATTTATGATTGGTTCAAGGGATATATGCAACTTACAAATTTATGATTTTGAAATTTCAGCTTTACATTGTATTATTAAAGAAGTGGAAAAAGGTTTTGAATTAATTGATTTAAATAGCAGATATGGTGTTTATGTTAACTCTTTGAGGATTTCATCTAAACTATTAGAAAATGATGATGTTATCAAGATAGGATCAACTTTAATGATTTTTAAAGAGAGAGAAATTAACAATTAATGAAGCTTGAAAAAATATTATCGCTTGTGCTTGTATTAGTTTTTATTTTCACTGGTGCAAAAAAAGTAGAAAGCTCTGAAAAAGTAATAAAAGTTTATTCAGAATTAACCACCTTATATTCTTTCACAGATTCAATTGAGTACTTGACTCTATCACAAAATGGTGAAAAAATAGTTTTCCTTACGAAAAGTAAAAAAAACCAAAATTATTCAGTTTATATAGCTTCATCGAATGGAATGGGCATTAAAGAGGTATTTAGCTCTGGAAAATATAAAGTTGGCTCTGAAGAAATTTACCTTGAGCCAGTTCAAACTTTACCATACATTAGTGGAGATGGCTCAAAAATAATATTAGGATTATGCGCTTCAAAAAGCATCTCAATTAAAAATGATTATTTTTTAGTTTATGACGTTAAATCAGGAAAGAGAGAATTTATACCGCTTCGCATACTTATTAAAGGTTCCGAATATATAAGATTTCCGAGGGCAAATCTTAATCATTACCCTTTTTATTCAACTGATTATAATGCTAAGAAAATAGTTTCACAAGTAGAAATCGGCGTTGAGGGACCTTTGTGTAATGTATATGATTCTGCAATTGTGATAATGAATATAGATGGCACAAATCAAAAAACTCTTATTGGGCCAACTGCTTTTGTTAGCAAAGAATGCTCATTTATGTGGAGTGATTATCCCAAATCACCTCATTACCCTTCACTTTCATATGATGGTAAGAAAGTAGTATTTTATGGCAAAGTTTTTATGAGTGAAGATCCAATAGATAGAACTGGTGAATTATTCGTAATAAATTCTGACGGTTCAAATCTCAGGCAGCTTACTTCTTCGAAACGTTTTGATAGAAAAATTGAAAGTTTAGGACAATATTTACTAAACTATTACGGTTCAAGAATTTATTTTAAATCATTTAATAATGGCTCAATAATGCTTTCTTCAATATCAATTGATGGTGGCGAAATTCAAAATCATTTAGAAATACCTGAAAATTCTCCATTCTTCATTAGTGGAGACGGGAGGAAGATATTCTTTATCTCCGAGAAATTATCAAAAAGCCTCGTATATTATGATATTATGAAAGAAACAACAAACCTCGTTTTAGACTATACATTTAGCGGTAAACCAAACAATTATGGTACTTTGAATTCATTAGATATAAAAAACCTCGCTACTACAAACTTGACAAACTTCTCAGGAAACTATCTTCTTATAAAGAATAGTGTGGCTCAAAATGATTGGGTTTATAGTATTAGTATAGACGAAAAATTATCCTCTGACCAGGAATTAGCTTTAGAACTCAAAGTAAATAACCCAACTGCAAAAGTTGGCGAAAGACTAATTTCACTTGATGTTGCTCCATATATAAAGAATGGTAGAGTAATGGTTCCGGCAAAATTAATAGGAGATATATTTAGTGCAAAAGTTGTATGGTATGATAGAAGTCAATCCTGCTATATAAGATATAATGGAAATCTTTTGATATTTTATTTAAAAAAAGATTATGTCTGGTTTAACGGAGAAAATAAAAAAATGGAAGTAACTCCTGAAATAAAGTCGGGGAGAATCTTTGTTCCAATTAAAACTTTGTCCGAGTATATGAATCTTAAGCTTGATTGGAATGGAAAATCGCAAACTTTAAGGATAGAAAGAAAAGCTTAGAATGAACGAGAGAGCTTTAATAAGGAAATATTTCAACTTTGGAATAGGATTGATCTATAATGCTGGCAAAATACTAATAAATTTGTTTAATAATGATAGGATAGTTTCAAACAAAGGTGAAATAGACCTTGTCACCGATGCTGACTATAAATGCGAGAACTATATCGTAGAAAGAATTCAAAAAAAATTTCCTAACCACTCAATTCTAACGGAAGAGAGAGGGTCAAAAAACGGAAATAGTGATTTTTTATGGATCATAGATCCGCTTGATGGAACTACTAACTACTCAAGGAAATTGCCAATATTCTCAATTTCAATTGCTTTTGCTATAGAAGGAGATATAAAATTTGGTCTTGTATATGCACCAAAATTAAACTCTATCTTTAGTGCAATAAAAGGAGAGGGTGCTTTTGAAAATAATAGAACCATAAAGGTTTCCAATGTAAGTGACATTGGAAAGAGTTTTCTTGTAACTGGCTTTCCTTACGATATAAGGAATACCAATTTTGATAACATAGATATTTTTGCATTTCTCTCAAAAAAAGCCCTTGCTATAAGAAGACTTGGTTCAGCTTCAATAGACATTTGTTATGTAGCTTCTGGAATTTTTGATTGCTTTTGGGAGCTTAAACTTAAATTGTGGGACTACGCAGCAGCTTCCCTAATATTAAAAGAAGCTGGAGGTAAATTTACTGATTTTAATGGAAATGAAATAAAAGTTTCCGGAGACATTGTTAATTCTGTGATAGGTTCTAATTCAATAATTCATTATGAAATACTTAACATTATCAAAAGTTTTATTCCTTAAAGCTAATGCTTAAAAAAACATTAATATTTTTTTTAATAATTTTCTCAATTTTCTCTATATTTAATACTTATGCATCTAATTCTGAAATATTTATACCATTGGATTCTAAAAGCTGGCAGGGGAAAGGACAGCTTACTTTCAATGGTAATTCTTACCTTGAATGGCACCCAAAAGAAAGAGGTTCTCTGATTCTCTCAAGAAATTTACCATCAAACTGGGAGTGCTTTAATTGCATAAAATTTGATTGTAATTCTTTAGCAAATACGGGCTCCTGGATTTACATTATGATAGGAACTGATGGAAATTCGTTTCTTTACTCTTATATAACCATTAATTGGACTGGGTGGAAAAGCTTTACATTGACCTTTAATGAATTATTTTCGTCATTTGCTAAAGTAGGAAATCCTGATTTAAGAAAAGTAAAATATTTAGCACTTCAAACTCATCCAGATGCATTTTTAAATGTTTCCAAATGTAGTATTTGTATAAGCAATTTAAGGCTTTCTTCGCATAAAGATGAGAATTTAAATACTTATAACGTGAAATTACCTCCTTATAACGATAAAAATCTTTTTTTCAATGAAGCTAAAATTCAAAATATCCGTACTTTGCTTATTAATAAAGAAAATAAAAATCTTTCTAAAGTTTTTGGAGAATTAGTAAAAAATGCAAATAATATATTTAATAATAGCGAAAAAGCAAATCTTTCAGTTATAAGAGATGCTGCACTTTTAGGTAGAATTAACAATGATAGCGCTTTAAAGAAGCTTTCTCTTATAAACTTCTCGAATATAAATGAAACCAATTGGGATAAACTTTTACGGGAAAATGATATTCTCGTTCAAGAAGACTTTATAAACTATGTTCTTACTTATGACCTTTTAAGAGAAGAAATTGAAACCAACTCAAAAACCTATTTAACGGTTCAGAGAATACTGAATTATGTAGCTTTAAAAGAAATAGAAATTTGTAAGTACTGGATATCATACTATCCATATGGTTATGCCAATAATCATGTTACGAGAGCAGCGTTGGCAGCAGGTATAGCTATGTTAGCAATTGATTCACCAAACAATAAAAGAGACGAAATATTCAATTTATCCTTATATATTTTGGACAGATTTTTTAATTTTCAAATATCAAATGAAGGTGTTCTAAACGAAGGAACTCACTATTTCACGTATTTAACTGAAATTCTTTCATACTTTGCCCATTTTCTAAAGAATCTAACCAGTTTAAATATATTTTCAGATTTTCCTTTTTCGGGAAGACTTAAAAATCTTATAGAGTGGAGCATAAAAATAAGAATGCCAGATGGATTTTTACCTTGTATTGACGATTCATGGCAAAGCAGAGTGGTTTATCCACAAAAATTTATTTCGGAATTTTTCCCTAATAATTCATCTATATTAAATTGGACTTCTTTAAATGTATTTTCTAATTCATCAATCAACAATGAACCATGGAACATCGAAAAAAGCCTATATATTCCGCTTTATCTCTACACTTATAAAGAGAAGGATGAAGTTTCAGAACCATATTTTGAACCATCGCAGTTTTTCGCTTCAGATTCAGAAGTTGTTTTTAGAGAAAACTGGAAGAAAGATAGTGCTTACCTGTTTCTTGGTGGCAAATTATTATCCTCTCTGCATGAGCATGATGATACAGGAAATATTCAGATTTATGCAAACAATTCGCCAATTCTTTTAACAAGTGGTTATGGTCCAAATGGATGGAGTTCTACTAATAGAGATTACTATGTAAGTGCGAAAGCTCATAATGTTGTAGAGATTGATGGAAAAGGCCCGAAAGGTTTCTATAATGGTGGGGTAGGACCAATAGATTTTTCAACTGTTTCTGATTTTAGAACATTTTCAAAAATTGATTTTGCGAATGTTGCAATAAGCCATAATGTTAACTTTAACAATGTCTCGCACAATAGATTTGTTTATTTTATAAAAAAATCTGGCTATGCGCCATTTTATGCAATTATCCTCGATAAGTTAAACTCTGGTTCAGAAAGAACTTTCTCTGCTAATTTCCACCCAGCAGGCGAACTTTTATCAAAAAAAGATAGGGAAATAGAATATGGATTAAAAAATTTAGATGGTGAGGATATAAAAATAAAAATTGGGAATATGTTTGATTGTAAAACAACCATTGAGAATGGATTTTATTCACCTTACTGGGGCGAAGAAATAAAAACAAAATATATAAAGTATAGCTTGCAAGGGAAAAGTGCTACTTTTGGAACCGTAATACTTCCCTATAATGCAGATAAATCCTTGGAACTAAAAACTTATAGCAACAATAGTAATGGAGTAATTGAATTTAGTATTGCAGTTAGCGGAAAAGAATGTAATTTTACTGATTATTTCACCATAGACGATGGAGGAAATATAAAACAACTCAAATACACAGGAAGCAATGCAACCATCTCTTATATGCGTAAAGATAACTTAGATAATAAAGTTTTATCATATTTTGTTGAAAATTGTAGCTATTTAAATTTAAATCAGAAGGAGATATTCTTTTCTCCTAAAAAGTTTAAATACCTATATTTTTCAAAAGATAGTTCGCTTTATAAATATTACTGTGAATTTGAATTAAATTATCCCTCCGTTAAGACATTCTTTAATGTTTCTGACTTTAACAATATTTTATTAGATGGAAAAGAGACAACATTCGAAAAGGCAGAAAAAGGAATATTCTTAAACCTTCCAGCAGGCAAACATATCCTTACATTTAATTAGATTACTATGAGCAAATAGCCAACAAATTGCTGGAATCCAGAAGATAATAACAGAAAAGAAAACTCACGCCGTTACCCTGAGGAGAGTCCTTCCATCTACAAGGAATCTCGCCACCAATCCGTTTTCCTGAGGAAGCATCTTCTCGATAACTGAAGGGGAACTACCTGCCCCACCCGTCACCCCGAGGAAGTGTCTTCTCGGCGACCGAAGAAGGCTACTCATCACCCCCGTCACCCTGAGGAGTGTATCTGAAAGCGACGAAGGGTCTCCTTTTTTTACTTCCTTGTGTCTATTAAACCCAGATGTGAATAAAAAACAGACAGGAATGTCTGTTCTACACCAAAAAGATTTAAATACTGAGATTCTTCGCTGACGCTCAGAATGTATTTGGTAAGGAGATTCCTCAGTACATGTGCAAAATACGCACTTCGGAATGACGGTTGAGAGTCATCCAGAGGGGGGGCATATCTGTATTTTGCGATTGAAAGAACTCCTTGCGTGTCATTCCCTCGATTTTTCTTATCATTCCCGCAAAGGAGGGAATGCAGAAAACAAAAAATACAGCTTTATGAATTGGCAAACATTTTTATAATATTAAATCGGAAAATAGCTAAAAATTATGAAGTTTATTATAATATGATAAAATGAATGAACTTATTACAGAGATACTTAAGTTAAAGAAAGAGAAAGATGCAGTTATTTTAGTACATAACTACCAATTACCCGAGATTCAAGATATCGCGGATTTTATTGGAGATTCATTAGAGCTCAGTAAGATTGCCTCAAACGTGGAAAAACCCGTAATAGTCTTTTGTGGTGTTCGCTTTATGGCTGAAACAGCCAAAATTCTTTCACCAAAAAAAGATGTTCTTCTTCCAGCTTTAACTGCAGGATGCCCTCTGGCAGATATGATAGATTCAAACTCATTAGCTTTACTTAAAGAAAAACATCCAAATGCATCTATTGTTTGTTATGTAAATTCTTCAGTCGAAATAAAAGCTATGTCAGATGTATGTTGTACTTCAGCAAATGCTTTAAAAGTTGTGGAATCAATCGATAGCAATGAAGTAATATTCGTACCAGACAAAGGTCTTGGTAGCTATGTTGCAGAAAAAACAAATAAAAAAGTAATTTTATATGAGGGGTATTGTCCAACACACTTTAAAATTACAAAAGAAGATGTTTTAAAAGCTAAAAACTTGCATCCAGATGCAATTATTATGATACACCCAGAATGTCCAAAAGAGGCAAGAGATATAAGTGATTTTGTTTTAGGTACTGGTGAAATGTTAAAATTAGCTCGTGAATCAAAATATAATAAATTTCTCATTGGGACAGAAGAAGGAATGATTTATAGACTAAAAAAAGAAGTTCCTAATAAAGAATTTTATTTGATAAATTCTAAGTTATACTGTCCAAACATGAAGAAAACAAACCTACAACTTCTCTATGAGTCATTATCTGAATTTAAATACGCTATAGAAATCCCTAATAATATACTTGAGAAGGCTCGTTTCCCGCTCTTAAGAATGTTTGAGATAGAATCAACAAGAGTATGAAAAAAGAGCAAACTTATTTTGATGTAGTAGTTGTTGGAACTGGAATTAGCGGTTTATATACGGCATTATCTTTGGATGAGAAATTGAATGTTCTAATTATCTCAAAAGGTAAAGTTAAAAATTGTAATACTATTCGGGCAGAAGGCGGAATGGCAGCTTCGGTTGGACCAGGAGATTCTGCTCTTCTACATGCTAAGGATACAATTGCAGCCGGCGGAGGCTTAAACGACACTCAAGTAGTTAATATTTTCACAAATGAAGCATTGGATAGAGTTCGGGAATTAGAAAATGCGGGGTTTAGATTTGATAAGGATGAGGCTGGTAATTACATCCTCGGGTTGGAAGGCTTTCACTCCGTAAGGCGAATCCTCCATTATAAAGGAGATAAAATAGGCAAAGGTATTTTTACATTTCTATTAAAACTTGTAAAAGAAAAAAGGAATATACAAATTCTTGAAAACACATATCTAAACGATATTTTCCTTGATGAAAACAATAATTATTGCGGAATTCAAATATTAAATAACAATGAGTTTCATACACTTTTTTCAAAATTCCTTGTTTTAGCAAGTGGAGGATATGCAGGAATATTTAAAAAAAGTACTAATGATCCATTTGTAATTGGTGACATATTAGCAATTTCTTACAAAATTGGCGCTGAATTTAGCGATTTAGAATTTGTCCAGTTTCACCCAACAGTACTATTTAAAGAAGGTTTTGAACCATTTCTTATTTCGGAAGCAGTCAGAGGAGAAGGAGCAATTCTAATAAACGGCAAAGGTGATCGATTTATGAAGAATTATCACCCAAAAGGAGAGCTTGCTTCAAGAGATATAGTCAGCAAAGCAATATATGAAGAAATGAGAAAACAAAAAAGTAAAGAAATATATCTTGATATGAGTTTAATAGGAAAAAGTAAAATCAAAAAGCTTTTTCCAAATATTTATGAAAACTGTAAAAAAAGAGGAATAGATGTAACTAAGGACAAAATACTTATTCATCCAGCTGCTCACTACAGTATGGGAGGAATAAAAACAGATATTTATGGCGAAACAAGCATAAACGGAATTTTTGCTGTTGGAGAAGTATCCTGTAATGGTCTTCATGGAGCAAATAGACTTGCGTCAAACTCATTACCGGAGGCTTTAGTTTTTGGTAAAAGAATTGCCCAAAAAATTAATATGGGAGAATTTGAAAGAAAGAAAGAGGTAATAACACAAAATTCTCCAATAGCTAAATTTGAGTCCAAGATAGTATTTCCTAATAAGGAAGAGGTCAGAGAAAACAATTGGAAATACCTTTCAATCGAGAGAAACGGAGAAGATTTGAAAAAATATAAAGCTTATTTAGAGCCTTACTTTATTGAAGCTCTAAATTGCGATACAGCTGAAAATTCGTCCATTTGCAGCTACATAATTCTATCTTACCTTGTAACAACTTCTGCACTATTAAGAGAGGAATCAAGAGGTTCACACTTTAGAGTCGATTTCCCCACTGCAGATGAAAATTTTAGAAAATCCATTTGTTTAAAAAGTTCAGATGATCTAAGAGATGCTTTACCTGTAATTTCATATATTGAAAGGAGATAACCTTCTAAAATGAACACAAATTTATATCATAAATTTATAGAAAATGCATTATTAGAAGATATGCCTTACGATGACATAACAACAAGTAGCTTAATACCAGAAAATTCTACTGTTATAGCTTATATCCTATGTAAGGAAAATTGTATTTTATGTGGTATTGATCTTGTAAAGGAAATATTTTTTAGTTTAAGCAAAACTGTTGAATTCGAAAAACTCTTTCAGGATGGGGATAAAATACAAAAAGATGATAAAATTTGCAAAATTTTTGGTAATACAAGAGCAATTTTGCAAGGAGAAAGAATATCTTTAAATTTACTTTCATATCTATCAGGAATAGCTTCGCAAACTTCTGCTTATGTAGATATAGCAAATAAATATGGAGTTAAAATCCTTGATACAAGAAAAACTCTTCCCTTATATAGGAGCATGGTTAAATATGCAGTGGTAACCGGCGGTGGATCAAACCATAGATTTAACCTTTCAGATATGATAATGATAAAAGATAACCATATAAAAGTTATTGGCGGAATCACAGAAGTATTAAGTAATATAAAAGAATTGAAAGACAAATATCCTTTTGCAAAGATTGAAGTAGAAGTAAAGAATATCAAAGAAGCAATGTTAGCATTAAGATATTCACCTGATGTAATAATGCTTGATAATTTCTCGGTTTCAGACTGTAGTGAAGCAATTTCATATCTAAAAGGAAAAGCGGAGATAGAAATATCTGGTGGTATAAATCTATCTAATATTTCAGAATATGCAAAATTAAAGCCAGACTATATCTCGGTTGGTTCAATTACTCATTCAGTTAATGCAATAGATTTTAGTCTTGAAATAGACTAATAACTAACAGCATTATCGTAAATTGTGATACTTAAAACTTCGTTTTTTTCGTTCAATATTAAAGCCACAAAGTCAATCTGAAAGGCTTTATTTAAATTGTTTTCTTTTAAATAACTAAGTGCAGTTTTTATGATTCTATCCTGCTTTCTTAAGGAATATGCTTCTTCAGGTGTACCAAATAGAAGGGATTTTCTTGTTTTTACTTCAACGAAATGAATTTTATCATCTTTAGACGCAATAATATCTATTTCTCCATATTTTGTATGATAGTTTCTGCTGATTATTTTAAATCCTAAATTCTTAAGGTAATTTGAAACATAATTTTCACCAAAGTTTCCAAGTTCTTTTCTTGACATTATAGCTCTTTAAGAAGCGATGCTATTTTTTCAATATCCTTTTCAGGGATTTTGGTCTTTTCAAAATTCTTTATGTAATCAAATAAATCATTAACTTTTAATATAACTACAGTTTCATCTTTAGTATTAAGAATGGCCTCTTCGTTTGTGAAAACCACCATTCCCTGAATCCAATAGGGAAACTCGTGAGTTCCAAATAATCTCTTTGATTTTTTATCCAGAAAAGACTTTAATTCCCATACATTTCTCTTAAGTTGTCTGCTCGGATTTGTAATGTAGCCTTTGTAAATACCTCCCATTTTCCCGACTTTTTGATATTCCCAAAGATCTCCTGTGCAGCTTATTTCACCTTTATAATTTTTTGTTTCAATAAGAAAAATTCCATTTGGACCAATAAGTAGATGGTCTATATCGCAATTTTTGAAAGGTAAAGATAAATTATTAAGCAATATGTAGTTATCGTCAAGTTTATGTAAAGTTTCTTCAACCTTTTTTTGTCCAAGGAGACCTGCTCTCCATATGCGAGCCTGAGTGATCTTGTTTTCGTATAGATACCCGCATAAAACGAATACAAACCCTCCTATAAAAAAAGCAAGTAAATCATCTCTATAAATTCCCAATGTCATAACAAAAAAACCAGTAATTGTAAGGATTATTTCCAAAATAGACCTAAATTCTAAACCTGCGAGCATATCCTTAACAAAATTCTTTTTGTTTATTACTCTCATTGCAGAAAAATTATACCTTAAAAGTTAATCTATGAAGATGCGAGAAACCATAATTCGAAATTGCAAGAATATGCTCTTTTGTTCCATAACCTTTATTTTTAGATAATGAATAATTAGGATATAGCTCATCTAAAACATTCATTATTTCATCTCTTATTACCTTTGCTACTATAGAAGCAGTAGCAATAATAGCAACTTCAGAGTCTCCCTTCTTTATAGCAACTTGCTTGCAGTTAAAATCCTCTAAGATAAAGTTACCGTCTATTAAAACTAATGGATTTGTGTAGTTGGCAAACTCTTTATTTATAGCAATAAGGCATTGAGAAAGAGCTTTCTTCATGGCTAATTTAGTAGCGTTAAGGATATTTATTTTATCGATAACTGCTTGGGAAACAACGCCCATACCTAAAAATGGATTTTGCTTAAGAATTTCTAAAAAAATTTCCGCTCTCTTGTTTTCCGAAACCTTCTTAGAATCATATACATCAATCCTTTTACAGTCGCGTAAAGCAACTGCAGCAGCTACGACAGGTCCAGCCAAACTACCTCTTCCTGCTTCATCTATCCCGATACAAATATCAGGAGAAAAAACCTTAGCTAACTTCTCCTGATTTTCCCATAAAACTTTGTGCTTCAACTTATTTATTATGTGGTTTATTGCTTAGTACAGCAAAAGCACTTGGAGGCCAAAATATAAGAGTAGCTTTTCCAACCATTGATTCTTTACTTATAGGTCCAAATTCACGGCTATCAAGGCTATTATTTCTGTGGTCTCCCATTACAAAATATTCATCCTTGCCAAGAGTTAATGGTCCATAAACGCCAGGTGTAGCTACATTAACATAATTCTCTTCAAGAGGGATACCATTTATTAATATTTCTCCATTTCTTATCTCTATTGTTTCCCCTGGAAGAGCTACTATTCTTTTAACATAAAAAACTTTTGAACCGTTCGGTGGGCGAAAAACTACTATATCACCTCTTTTAGGATCGTTAAACCTATAAGAAATTTTGTTTACTATTATCAAATTATTTTCTTTTAAAGTAGGTAGCATTGAACCCATTTGGACTCGATAAGGTTGAAATAGAAAACTTCTTATCAAAAATGCTATTAAAAGCGCAATTGCAATAGTTTCAATCCAGTCTAAAATCTCTTTCTTTATACTTGGATTCATAATTTTATTCTTCTTTTTTGCTCGCTTTCTTAAATACTAATCTTCTCTCAATTTTTGCTTTCTTACCTTTAGCAGTTCTAAGGTAATATAGCTTGGCTCTTCTAACCTTCCCCCTGCTTGCTACTTCTATTTTAGCTATTGCCGGAGAATTAAGGGGAAAAACCTTTTCAATACTTATGCCGTCAGAAACCTTCCTAACGCAGAAACTTTCGGAAATACCTCCACCTTTCCTGCCAATAACAACACCTTCAAAAATCTGAACTCTTTCTTTATTTCCTTCCTTTATCTTTTGATGTACCCTAACGGTATCTCCTACCCAAAAATCGGGTATATCATTCCTAATCATATCTTTTGTAATATCTTCTATAATACCCATTTTAAAAACATCCTTTCCAAAAAATAAATCAATTTTATTATTATACCAACTTTGCCTATCTTCTCAAAGAGAGATAATAATTTACATAAAGAAAAATTTTATACATATTCGCGGTAAAATATTTGATGCAATCAAGTAAAACAAAAATGTTTTATATTTTTGTGGTAAACTTTTCAGAAAGTAAAAAATCTATTAGTGCAACAAAATTTATCTCTTTATTCTTTATGGTTTTTTTATCATTAACATTTTTAGTTATAACAATCCCGTAATTAAGTTCAAATTTATCGAGAAAGCTTAATAATCCAGATAGATCTCGCTCGATTATTTTATCTCTATACTTTATTTCCACAGGAATAGGTTCTTCCTCCTGAAGAACAATATCAACTTCTTTTTTGTCAGTTGATCTATAGAAAAAAAATGCATTTAAGTGAGAAACTATAAGATTTTCAATAACAGATGAATAAAAAGTTTCATCATTCCTCTTTTCTGGAAATAGAAGCAATGGAATTGATGTGATTGATGGATAAAACTTTTTAAGTTTCCTTTCTGTACATACAAAATTACCAGAAAAGTTATATAAAATATTAACAAGCATTGAAGCTTTTAAGTAGGTAATATAGTTTTCAATTGTTCTGCGATCCCTTTTTAGGTCAGAGGATAGTGTTTTGTAATCAAGAATCATTCCTGGTCTTGAAGATATTATTTTAAGTATTTTTAACAGAAGCGCTGGTTCTTCGACTCTATAAACTTGAGGAATATCTATAAAGGTAATTCTCTCAACAATAGAATTTATACAATAATTTGAAAGAAATCTCTCATTTTCTTCATTAATTAGCTCAATAAACCCAGAAGTTAAAATATAATGGAATAATTGTAACTCAAGCTCTCTTCTAAAAATATCAATCCTATCAATATCATATGAAAAATTCTTAAATTCGAGATATTCTTTAAAGGTAAGAAGATGGAGAAGAAATTCAAAGCTCCTTCCAGCCAAACTTTCTTTTGAACCTTTTTCCATATCGAGAGAACTTGAACCTGTAATAAAAATCTTTAAATTTGGGTTAAGATCATATAAAATCTTAACCTTATCTGGCCAGTTTTTGAGCTTTTGTACCTCGTCCAAGAAAATGTAAACTCTATCAAAATCTGATATCTTTTTCTTTAACACTTGAGTTTCATATTGCTCAATAATTTTATCAATTTCCTGGATTTCCTCGTCGAAAGAAAAATATAGAATTTGATAAGGATTTGTGTGCTTCTCTTTAATCAAATAATCAATAAACTGGTACATTAGAGTTGTTTTTCCTACTCGTCTTATTCCTTTTATTATAATAATTTGTCTCCTTTCAAAATATAGAAGTAGCTCGTAAAAAAAGTTTCTTCTCTTACCTAAAAGCTCTGGGTTCACTGCTTTTTCAATCCACCACTTATTCCATTTTTCTAAATTCATGTACACCTCAATGTATTTATTTTATAATTTTAATTACATTATAATGTAACTAATATTTATTTCAAAGAAATTTTGTTTACAAAAGACAATAGATAATTCATTTTTAAGTTTAACACATCAAATATTTTTGTTTTTAACATAAAGATGTAAAATAATCTTGAATTATTAAGTTTCTATCTGAGAAAATGGAGGGCTTTTTGAACGGAGATAAAATAACATTAAGGCAGATTGAAACATATCTTTTCAAGGCTGCAGATATATTACGTGGCAATATGGATGCTTCTGAATACAAAGAATACATCTTCGGCATGATATTTCTAAAGCATGTTTCAGATGTTTTTGAAATTAGTAAAGAAAAAATAAGGAAAAACCTCGAAGAATTAAATTACCCACAAAGCATGATTGAAGAAAATCTCGAAGATGCTGCCAATTATGGTGGAGAAACATTCTTTGTGCCAAAAGAAGCTCGATGGGTAAATATCCTCCGTCTGAAAGAAAGTGTGGGTGAAACCCTCAACAAAGCCCTCTATGCAATTGAGGAAAGCAACCCTGAGCTTGAAGGAGTGCTCAAACATATAGACTTTAATGCAACAAAAGGGAAAACAAAACTTAAAGATAGTCAGCTTGTGGACCTTATCAATCATTTTAATAAATACAAACTTACCGCAGACAATTTTGAATTTCCAGATTTGCTTGGTGCAGCTTATGAATATTTACTTAAGCAATTTGCAGATTCTGCTGGCAAAAAGGGCGGTGAATTTTATACGCCTCCAGAAGTGAAAAAATTGATGGTTCAACTGGTAAAGCCGCAGGAAGGAATGACGATATACGACCCTACAGTTGGCTCAGGAGGTTTTTTGATAGAAGCAAAATTTTATGTCGAGAGTCTTGGGCAAAACGGAATGAACCTTGGGCTCTACGGTCAGGAATTAAACGGGCTTACATGGTCAATATGTAAAATGAATATGATACTCCATGGCATCCCTGATGCACACATCGAAAATGATGACACTATAGTAAACCCAAGATTTATTAGCGAAACAAACAGTAACATAAGAAAGTTTGACAGGGTCCTTGCAAATCCACCTTTCTCTCAGAACTATTCCAGAACAAATATGAAGTTCGAAGAAAGATTTAAGTATGGATTTACTCCTGAAAATGGAAAGAAAGCCGACTTAATGTTCCTCCAGCATATGATTGCAAGCACCAAGGAGGACGGCATGCTTGCATCCGTTATGCCACATGGAGTTTTGTTTAGAGGCGGGCAGGAAAAGGTAATTCGTGAAGGTATTGTAAAAGATGACCTCATTGAGGCAATTATTGGGCTCCCTGCAAAGCTTTTCTACAATGTAGGCATTCCTGCATGTATTATCGTTATAAACAAAAATAAAGACCCGCAGATGAAAAATAAAATCCTCTTTATAAATGCCGATAAAGAATACGGCGAGGGGAGAAACCAGAATTACCTCAGGCCTGAAGATATCGAAAAAATAAGGACAGTTTTTGATAACAAACTTGCAGTGCCTAAATACTCACAAATTGTTGATGTAGAAGAAATTGAAGAGAATGATTTTAACCTAAATATAAGAAGGTATGTGGATAATTCAGATGATCCTGAAATTGAGGATGTTGCATGCCACATCAAGGGGGGTATTCCTCGAAGCGAGATAGACCAATTCTTAGAAACCCTCCAAAGATTTCATTTTAACCCCTCCACTCTGCTTGAAGAAAATGGTAGCGGCTATTTTTCATTCAAAGGAAATATTCATGATAAAAGTGAGATCAAAGATATTGTCGAAAGCGATGATGGCATAATAGAGGTGCATTCAGAGCATATCGATAAGCTCAAAGAATGGTTCACGGAAATTCTACCCGAAATTGAAAACTTTCCAAAGAAAAATAACCTATGGCTCTTCAGAAATAACGCACTAAATTCACTAAAAGAGAAGCTTATTCCGCTTAATGCAATTGATGAATTTAAGATAGCAGGCGTATTTGTAAACTGGTGGGAAGAGCTCTTTTATGATTTTAAATCCATCATTGCGGATGGTTTTAATAAAAACCTTGTTGAAGATGAAAGCATAAAAGCAAAATTTTTTAAGAACGAGCTTTCCGAAATTGAAGCTTTCGAAGGCAAAATTGCATCAGCCGAAGGCGAGCTAAATGAACTTTTAGAAGAAGATGAAGATTGGGACGATGAAGAACAGGGTATAAAAACCGCAAGCAAAGTGAAAGCCCATATAAAAGAAACAATAAAAGATTTGAAGCAAAATCCCAACGCATTTGCTATAGAAGAGATGAAAAAGTGGGAAGATTTAATTTCGAGAATAGAAAGCAAAGAAAAGGAACTTAACAGTTTAAGAAAAGAGCTTAAGGCATTAGAGAAAGGTATAGATAGTAAAGTTGCTGCAAAAAGGGCTTCTCTTACCGAAACCGAGATAAAAGACCTCGTCTTTGTGAAATTTCACGAAGTGGCAAGTGCACAGCTCAATACATACCTAAACAGAGAAAAAAGAGAAATTATAAAGTTCTTTGAGAACCTCTGGAACAAATACAAAGTGTCGCTTTCAGAACTTACAAAAGAGCGAGATGAGGAAGTTGCCAAGTTAAATGATTATCTGAAAAAGTTAGGGTACAATGGATAACTTTCACCTCGCACAAAAATTTGTGTGCGGTGAAACGCATTTTATTGCACACAAAAAGTGTTGCGTGCAAATCGTTGCACACAAACATAGAGGAAGTGAATGAACAAAAGTATAAATGAGCTTATTAAAGAAGCTGAGAATCAATTTATAGAGCTAAAAGAACAATTTAGCGAGGGTGTCCTAAAAACAATTTCTGCTTTTGCAAATACAAGTGGTGGTGTAATTTTAATCGGCGTAAAAGATAATAAAGAAGTTGTTGGGGTTAATCTAAAAGCTTCTGAATTTGAAATTGAAAATATGGTCAACAGAATTGTTGGTTCTCTGGGCTTTCATCCAGAAATAAAAGTTGTGCAATTCAAAGGAAGGGAACTCATAAGAATTGATGTTCAAAAGTCCTCCATACCGATAAAATACAAAGGTATTTATTATAAAAGAGTTGGAAACACAACAAGAGAAATGAATACAGAAGAGTTATCCAGATTTTTTAGGCAAGACTTGCGTTGGGAAAGGTTAACTAATTCTTCATTTAGTGAAGATGACCTTGATGAAAAAACTATAACAGATTTTGTTTCTCTTGGAACATCCAAGGGCAGGCTGAATTTACCAGATAAAAAAATCCCTGCTAAGAATTTGCTAAAAATGCTTGGGCTTATAGAAAATAATGAATTAACAAACGCATGCATACTATTATTTGGAAAAAATCCACAGCAATTTATCCATGGTGCAAGAGTAAGAGTAGTCCGGCTGAAAGACAACATTACAATTATCGGAGACAGATGGATAACTGGGAACCTTTTCAATCAATACTACGAAACAGAAGAAGCAATTAAAAGTTTGATAAATGTAAAATATGAGATAAAGGATTCCGTTCGTGAAGACATCTGGGATTATCCGCTTCCTGCTATAAGAGAAGCCATTGCAAATGCGCTTGTCCATCGTGACTATCTTGAGGGAAGAGAGACACAGATTAAGGTGTATGATGACAAAAGTTGGTTTAACAACCTTGGCGGTTTGCCAGAAGGTACAAGTTTAGAAGAGCTACTTTCTGTTCATTCATCAAAACCGCGGAATCCCCTTATTGCAAATGTATTTTACACGGCAGGTATCATTGAATCTTTGGGCTCGGGTATAGAAAGAATGAGAAACGCCTTAAAGGAGCAAAATCTTCCTGATATAAAAATTGAAGCAAATCATTTTGATTTCAATCTTTGGTTCTCTAAGGATATATATACAGAAGAATATCTTTCAAAATTAGGACTAAATGAACGACAAATAAAGGCAGTAATGTACGTAAAGAAAAACGGAAAAATAACAAATAGAGAATATCAAGAGATAAACAATGTAAAAAAACGGCAGGCTTCAATCGAACTTACCGATTTGCTAAGCAGGCAAGTACTTGAAAGAATAGGAAAGACAGGCAAGGGTACATTCTATACCTTATGGGGTAACAAAGGGGCATAAGGGGCATAAAAGGGGTAATAAAGGGGCAGTAATTTAGTAGAATATGAAAACTATTCGCACAATTTGGAAAAGGAAGAAGTACATATTATGCTTTTAAAGAATTTTGGGATTAGTTGGCAATTTCTTGGTGAACTTGGCGATTATTTGGCGAAAAATGGAATTCTCTTAATATGTTAAGGTAAAGACGCTATGACTAAAGATTTACAAAAAATTCCTACTGGCTGGAAAAAAGTAAAGTTAGGAGAAGTATGCAAAGTTAAAGGAGGGTATGCTTTCAAATCAACAGATTTTATCGATTATGGAATCCCTTTGATCAAGATAACAAACATAAATGGAAATAAAGTCCTTATAGAAAATGCTGACACTTACATAGAAAGCAGCAAAATTAATTTGTTTAAAGAATTTATAGTTCAAGAAGGAGATATTTTAATTGCATTATCTGGTGCAACCGTAGGCAAAATAGGAAAAGTATTTACGAATGTTATAGGATTGTTAAATCAGCGAGTTGGAACATTTTTACCGGATTATTTAGAGCTATCTAAAGACTTCCTGTTTTATTTATTGAACCAAAATAATTTTCTAATGTACATATTAAACAATTCACCAAGTAGCGCACAACCAAACATATCTCCGCAGTTCATCGGAGATTTTGAAGTTATTCTTCCTCCTCTTCTTGAGCAGGAAAAAATCGCGGAGATTCTTGAGACGGTTGATAACGCAATTGAAAAAACCGATAAGTTTATAGAGAAATATAAACGGATGAAGCAGGGCTTGATGCAGGAGCTTCTCACAAAAGGCATTGATAGCAATTGGCAAATCAGAAGCGAAAAAACTCATAAATTTAAAGATTCACCTCTTGGCAGGATTCCAGCCGACTGGGAAGTAAAAAACATAAGTGAAGTGATAGAGAACTTGCTTAATGGAACTTGGGGAGATGAAAAAGATATTTCAGATAATTGTTATCCAATTATTCGTTCAACAGAAATTGACAGATATGGAAGAATTAATTTAGAGAGCGCAGATGTCAGGAAAGTAGACAAAAAACTTCTAGATAGGTTTGCCTTAAAGAATTTCGATATATTAATAGTTGCCTCGAGTGGTTCTCAAGATCTAATAGGACGAGTTGCCTTATTTAAAACCAATTTAGACAATAATAAATTTCTATTTTCAAACTTTATGCTTCGAGTGAGAACAACAGGAACATTAAAGCCAATTTTTCTTTATTACTTTTTAAACTCTGATCGATATAAAAATTTTATTCAAACATTTCAAGAAACAACGACTGGACTAAGAAATTTTCCCAAAAAAGACTTTTTGAAACTCACAGTCTCCCTTCCTCCTCTTCTCGAGCAGGAGCGAATTGCTTCTGCTCTTTCTCAAGTTGACGCGGTCATCGAAAAAGAAACTGCCTATAGGGATAAACTTTCACGCATAAAACAGGGGCTTATGGAAGACCTGCTCACTGGCAAAGTGCGGGTCACCGCCCTTTTAAAAAATAATCAATATCAAAAGGAGGTGCTTTAAATGATACCATCTTTTCAGGAAATGATGTTGCCTTTGTTGGAGTTTCTTAAGGACGGAAAGGAACACAGTATGGATGAAGCAGAAGACTATTTAGCTAAAGTCTTCAAACTGACCGATGAAGAGAGACATGCATTCTATCAAAATAGCAACCAAAGAATCTTACGGAATAGCTTAGGATGGGCAAGGACATGGTTAAATAAAGCAGGATTAATAGACATTATTCGTTATGGGCATGGACAAGTAAGTAATTTAAAGATCACACAAAGGGGATTAGATATTCTAAAAGAAAAACCAGAAAGAATTGATTATGAATATCTAAGGAGATTTAATGAGTTTGTTGAATTTATGAAGACCTACGGACCAAAAACAGGTCAAAAGACAGAAGAATTGTTAATTACAAAGATAAGCGATATGACGCCCGAACAACTTATTGAAGTCAAGATTAATGAAATAAATAATTTTATGAGACAAGAACTAATGAAAAAAGTGACATCCTCTTCTCCTCACTTTTTTGAGAAGCTTGTCCTTGACCTTGTTGTAAAAATGGGGTATGGTGGTTCTTTTGAGGATGTTACGGAGCTCCTTGGAAGAAGTGGCGATGAAGGAGTTGACGGACTTATAAAAGAAGATATATTAGGACTTGATAAAGTGTATCTTCAAGCAAAAAGATGGACAGTAGGTTCAGTTGGGAGAAAGGAATTACAGAGCTTTGTAGGAGCACTTCACGGCAAAGGCGCAAAGAAAGGCATTTTCATCACCACGTCCACATTTACAAAAGATGCACTTGAATATTCAAACGGCTTGAAAGATATGACTTTGATACTCATTGATGGGGAAAAGCTTGTTGATTATATGATAAAATATAATGTTGGCGTGCAAATTAAGGACACTTACGAAGTAAAGAAAATAGACGAGGATTATTTCGAAGAACTTTAAAAGGTTTGAATAATAAATGCAGCTCAATGAAGAGTATTTTGTAGAAAATAGGTTCCTAAAAAAATTATTTGACCTTGGATACAGAATTTACAGACAAAACGATTATGACCCCCAGGTTGTTCAGGAAATAGTTAGTTTTGATACAGACCTTAATCCTTCTTGTGGAGTAAACGATAAATTAAGAGATAGCTTTAAAGATATAATCCTTGAAGGAGTACTTGAAAGTAGTATCAAACTTATTAATCCCTGGATTGAAGATGAACAAATCAGTGAAGTAATAAGAAAGATAAAGGAACCATCGAGTGTAGGACTTATTCAAAGAAATCGTGAAATCCACGAACTAATTACCTCTGGAATCTCTGTTTCTGAAAACAGAAAAACAGGAGAGAAAAGCCCCACTGTAAGGTTTATTGATTTTAAAAATCCAGAAAACAATTCATTCTTGGCGATTTCGCAGTTTAAAATATCTATTCCAGGCACAGAAAAGCATATTATCCCTGATATTGTTATTTTTGTAAATGGTATTCCATTTGTAGTTGTAGAGTGCAAATCACCTTCTATTACCGATCCTATTAACGAGGCTTTTACTCAAATTCTTCGCTACTCAGGAATACGTAGCCAAAATGAAGGAAACGAGAAACTTTTTTACTATAATTTACTATATATTTTAACATCGAGCCTTGAAGCAAAGTATGGCACCATAACAAGTAATTTTGAGAATCTTAATGAATGGTTAGAAGCTTTTCCGTTTGGACTTGATGCTCAAAATAATCCTTCACAAAAGCAGGAAATCCTCATTCAGGGAATGCTTTCAAAAAGCATCTTCTTGGATATTTTACACACATATACAATTTTTAGAGACTCAACCTCTGGAACTCAAAAAATAGTTGCAAGATACCATCAGCTAAGAGCAGTAAAGAAAATCGTTGAAAAATTAAGAACAGGCAAAAATCCTTTTGAAAAAGGTGGTATTATCTGGCATACACAAGGTTCAGGCAAATCTCTTACAATGATGTTTACCGTGAGAGAACTATATCATCACCAGGAAGAGTTTGGAAGATTTAAAATCGTTTTCGTAACAGATAGAGTAGACCTTGAAAGTCAACTTACAAAAACTTCGAGAAGCATTGGCTTCACTGTTAAGGTGGCAGATTCCATAAGAAACCTTAAAGAAGTGCTCAAAACTAATACTCCAGAACTTGTTATGGGTATGATTAGTAAATTCCAAGAAGTAGATTTAGAAAAAGAATTTCCAGTTTTAAATAGGTCAGAAGAAATCCTTGTAATGATTGATGAGGCTCACAGAACTGAATATAGCTTGCTTGGTGCAAACCTAAAGACTGCTTTACCAAATGCTATAAGAATAGCCTTCACTGGTACACCAATAGATAAAACAGAGGAGACTTTTGGAGATTACATTGATAAATACACCATCACCCAATCAGTAAAAGATAGGGTTACTATTCCGATAATCTATGAAGGAAGAGTACATAAAGCAGAAATAACCGACGAAGATGCTATGAACAAGCGTTTTGAAGATGTGTTCAGAGCTTTTGATAGTGAAGATAAAAAGTTGATTATGGGAAAATATACCTGGAAAGCTTATCTTGAGCATAGAGAAATCGTTGCTGATAAAGCAAAAGATATGATAGACCATTATGTTGAGTACATATTCATAAATGGTTTTAAAGCACAGGTTGTAACTGCATCAAGGCTTGCTGCATCTATTTATAAAACTGAGCTTGAGAAAGCTCTTCGGGAAAAGATAAATTTGCTCAAGATGTGTAATCCATTAAATATAGACCTCGAAAAATTAAAAAATTTACAAATTGCTTGTATTATTTCTGGTTCGCTAAATGATCTACCAGAATTACAACAATATACAGATTATAGTCAGCATGAAAAGCTAATAAGCAGTTTTTTAAAACCTTTTGATAACAAAGAGGGTAATGTGGGAATAATCGTGGTTCAAAGTATGCTTATTACTGGTTTTGATGCTCCTATAGAGCAGGCGATGTATCTCGACAATGTAATAAAAGGTCATAACCTTCTACAGGCAATAGCAAGAGTGAATAGGGTGTATAAAAATAAAGAGTTCGGATACATAATTGACTATGTAGGAGTATTTACACACTTAAAAGAGGCTCTATCAAATTACTACGAAAAAGATATTGAAGAAATTATAGGAACCTTCGTCGATAAGGAGAAAAGCAAGAAATTACTTGAAGATACTTATAATGAATTAGTAAAATTCTTTAATAAAATCGGCATAAAAGACTTTGTAAAAGAGACTGAAAACTGTATGGATTTGCTTCTTAAAGATATTGAAAGGAGAAAAGAATTTTATCTTCTAATAAACAAATTAAACAATTATATGGATGCAGTGCTTCCTGATCCTTTTGCACTTGAGTTTAGAACTGAAGTCAAAGCAGCTAATTTTATAAAAGAATCTCTTAGAAACGTACTCAGAGAGGGTAGAAGCATAAGAGAAGCATCAAATAAAATCAGGGGTATCGTTGAAAATTACCTTGAATCAAAAGGAATAACTCAAAGGTTAGAGAGTGTCGACCTTCTTGATGTTAACTTTTTAGAAAGTTTGAAGAGCCTTCCTACAAACTTAACAAGAGCAAAAAGACTTACAACTACTATAGAAGCTTTTATTAAATATCACTATCCAGAAGACCCCGAGCTATATGAGAAGTTTTCTAAAAAATTGGAGAATATCCTCGAGAAATACAAGGAAAATTGGGAGCAGATCGAGAATGAACTGCTCAAATTAAGACAGGAAATTGCACAAGGGAGAAGTGCTGAGAGAAATTTTGAGCTTGATATACGAAAGGAAATGCCAATTTTTGGTATTTTAAAGAGAGAAATTGTAGGTAATAAACCTTATACGGAATTAACAACAGATGAAATCGAATTTTTGAAAAATCTTACGAAAGAATTAGTTGAAATGATAAATCAACAGACAAAAGCTGTTGATTTTTGGGAAAGCTCAACTAAGCAAAAAACACTGCGAAGAGATATTAATTTAAAATTATTATCCTTACAAAAAGATTATGGTGAGAAAATAAGTGAAGAAGCAATTAATTATAGTCCATTAATCGATAGGAAAAGTGCAATTGCTCAGATGATTATTGAGACTGCATACCATATAGGCTATGGAAGATATTAAGATTGAGAATATCATAAAGTCCAAGAGAAAAACAATTGGGCTCGAGATAACGGATAGGGCTACTCTTATAGTGAGGGCACCATACCATATCTCCAAAAAGACAATCAATGAAGTTATTCAAAAGCACAAAAATTGGATTGAAAAACATATTAATAAAATTCAGTCGCGTCCTAAGGTTACAGAAAAAGAGTATGTATCAGGTGAAAACTTTCTTCTCCTTGGTAGAAACCAAAGACTATTAATAGTGGAAAAGCAAAGTAAGAAATTAATGTTTGATAATGCCTTTTATCTAAGGGCAGATTGTAGGACCAACGCGAAAGAGATATTTGAGCAATGGTATAGAAAAAGAGCAAAAGAATTTATTGGACAAAGAGTTAATTATTACTCAAAATTAACAGGAATAAACTATAAAAGTATAAGAATAACAGGAGCTAAGAAAAGATGGGGCTCTTGCTCAAAAGAGGGAAACTTAAGTTTTACTTATAGGCTTATTATGGCACCAGTATCTGTTATTGATTACGTTGTTGTTCATGAATTATGCCACATAGAAGTGCACAACCATTCAAAAGCTTTCTGGGAGAAGGTCCGAGTAATTATCCCTGAATACAAAAAGCAAAAAGAGTGGCTTAAAGAAAATGGATTTCTGCTAAATTTATAGAAAGGAAGTATTATGGAGGAAAAAGATTTATCAAACGAATTCACTAAAGAAGATGTAATTGATTTTTTATCGAAAAATCGAATTTATCCTTCCATAAGCAAAAAGGGAGAGCTAAGTTTAAAAGGTAAAAATAAAGCTCTTCTCTCTAAAGACATAGAAGAAAAGTTATTAAACTCTCTTGATATTAAAACTCCCAAAGATTGTGATAATTTAAAAAAGATTATTAGAGAAAGGGCAAAAGAGTTTAACGATCACGTTCCAATAAAAAATTGGATTGAAGAAGAAAGACCAAGAGAATTACTTTTAAAAAAAGGCGCACATAATCTATCACCTTCAAAGCTTCTTGCAATAATACTTAGAACTGGGAGTTTTGGAAAAAGCGCAGAAGAACTTGCAAGAAACATTTTAAATAGATATAAAACTTTTCGTGAATTAGATTCAGCAACTATCGAAGAGCTTTGTAAAATAGAAGGAATTGGTTTGGCTAAGGCTGCTCAAATTAAAGCTGCTCTTGAAATTGGTAAAAAACTGATGCAGGAAGAAGTAAAAGACACAAAAAAGATTAATAGCCCAAGAGAAGCTGCTTTGTATGTTTCTGAATATTTTGGTCCTTACCTTAGAGATGCTAAAAAAGAGTATTTTATTGTGGTCTTACTGGATATTAAGAATAAACCAATAAAAAATATTGAAATAAGTAAAGGAAGTATTAATGAAAGCATTGTTGATTCAAAAGAAATAATCAAAGAGGCTACCCTTAACTCAGCTTCATCAGTAATACTTGCACACAACCACCCTTCAGGAGAAACAGATCCATCAGAGGATGATATCAAGTTAACAGAGCAGATTGTTAAAGCTTGCGAGCTTATCAATGTAAAAGTGCTTGATCACATAATCCTCGGTAAGAATCACAATGACTTTTTCAGTTTTGCAAATTCGAAGTTAATAAATTGATGAGTATGTTTGTATCATAACTTTAAATTACGCTTTATTGCTTCATTTTTAAGTGCCCAATACCTGGAGCCATCACCACATATTGAACAGGGATTTGTATCACAATGAAGAGGATTTAAAAGATAGAAAACTACTGTAGCTCTATCATTTACATTATTTAAATAAGGGCGAGCATCAATAATTATATGCCACACTTTAGGTGGATTTAATTTATAATCCATATGGTAACACCAATTATTAAATTCATAATCTAACGCTTTTAATATTTCTTCATCAGTCATTTCGGTAATCAGTATTGGACCCATTAAAGCAGAGGAATAAACATTTCTGTCAAATCTTTGTCTTAAAGGTTTATTTAAGACTTCTTCCGAAAGGTCCATTAAAGTATCAAAATCAAAAGTTGCTTTATGTTCCTTAGCCTCATTATACTTATTGTATATCCATACTCTTTTCAAGAATTCCTTTGTGCGATCTTTTAAGCAGCAAGAAAGATTTGAACTTTCACATTTGTTTTGAGTTTTGCAGGCAAAAGCAGGATAGACAAAACAAAAAGATATAGCTACTATTAGACACATGCTAATGCAAATTCTTAGATAATTTTTCATATAAGTTCCACTCTTTAGCCTATATACTAATTGAATAAATGCTCAAAGACATTCCAGTTTAATTAGCAATTATAATACTTATAGAAATTCTTGCAAATGAAGCAAGACAATTAGATTCTTTAGAGAGAATCATCTTCTCTTATTATTATCTTATTCCAGCTGTACCCTGTCATTCCTGCAACCTTCTTTGTCATTCCAAGCGATTGCGGGAATCCAGCTGTATCCCGTCATTCCCATGCAAATGGGAATCCAGAGAGTTTAGAAGTATGTTTAGAAGTATGGTCTGGATCCCCGATAGAAGATTTCGGGGATGAAAGTTGTGTGTATTTCGGGGATGACAGTTGTGTGTATTTCGGGGATGACAGATACTGAGATTCCCTAATAATTGATTTGACAAATACGGAGATTCCTTAAGGACTTGTGCGAAATACGCACTTAGGAATGACTGAGAGGCGGTCATTCCCGCGAAAGCGGGAAT
>JBPOJC010000082.1:0-21145 GCA_052034135.1 Caldisericota bacterium
GAGGTAGACAGATTATTAGATGAAAATTATGAATCACTTGATAAAGACAAAATAAATAAAAATTTAAGGAAAATTCAAGAAATTGTAACTGATGAATTGCCATCTATACCACTTTACGATAGAGTGGACTGTTGTGCGATAAACAGAAAACTTAAAAATTTTCTACCAACAGGAACAACCACTGCGATCACATGGAATGGATATCTTTGGTATTTTGGAGAGCAAAATAATAGATAGTGTTAATAAGAACATAATTTCAGTAAATCTGTAATAAATAGATGAATACATTACGGGAGCCACTTATTGGGGCTCATATGTCAATAGAAGGTGGAGTACATTTTGCTATTCAAAGAGGAGAATCAATTGGGTGCAAAACAATACAGCTATTTACTAAAAATAATACTCGGTGGAATGCTCCACCCCTTGAGGAAGAAGAAAGTAGAATATTTAGAGAATTATCTTCCAAAACCAATATTTTACCTATAATTGCTCACAGCTCATACCTTATAAACCTTTCCGCACAAGATAAAAAGGTTCTAATTCGCTCGCATTACGCATTAATGGATGAAATGTTACGTTGTGAAATGCTTGGTATAAAACATATTGTTATTCACCCTGGTTATCACGGTGGAGCTGGAATAGAACAAGGTTTAAAGAAAATCGCTCTCTCCATTGATATGGTTTACGAAAAGCTCCCTAATATCGATGTATCAATAACTCTTGAAACTACAGCAGGGCAAGGAACAAGTATAGGATTCAGGTTTGAACACCTTCGAGAAGTTATCGATAATTCTAACTATAAGGAAAAAATCTCGGTTTGCATTGATACTGCTCACATTTTTGAGGCAGGGTATGATATTAGGTCTTATGATAAATATAACGAAACAATGAATGAGTTCTGTGAAATCATAGGGCTTAAGAATCTTAAAGTAATTCATATAAATGACTCGAAAACAACTTTAGGTTCAAATGTAGATCGGCATGAGCATATTGGTAAAGGAAAGATTGGCATCGACGCTTTTAGTTTTATCATGAATGATAAGCGTCTTGCAAATATACCAAAAATACTTGAAACTCCTAAAGGAGAAGACTTAAAAGAGGATATCGAAAACCTTGATACACTTAAGAACTTAGTAGATAAGATTTAATTTAAATCTATTAATTCATTCTTAATTTTATTTTAATTTAAATCTATTAATTCATTCTTAATTTTATCGATATCTTCCTTCTCGGGTAAAAATGGAAAATTGCGAATTTCCTCACTTGGGCGGGAATTAGAATAAGGTCTATTGCAAGCAACCTCACCCTTCTCATCGGGACAACCGCTTGTCATAAATGGTTTTCCAGACTCAACAATAGTATTAAGTTTTAAAGATGGCAAACCAAAATCGGTTATTTTACCGTTATTATCAAAACTAAAACTTTTAATATCATTAATTCCTTCATCAATTAAATATCTTGCAAGTTGAATTCTTCTATACTGACCAATTGGTGGAGGGGAGCTCTCTTCAAGTTTAGAGTTAACTTCAGGGTAAAAAGAGAAAAGGTGTGTTGTACCCCCCATATTATAAACTTTTTGAATTGTTTCGATCATTTCTTTCTCTGTCTCGCCTAATCCTACTATTAGATGAATTCCAATCATTCTTTCTCCAAATACTTCCAATGCATCCTCAAAGCATTTCCAGTATCTATTCCACCTGTGTGGTCCATTAACTCCTTCTCCTCTTAAGGAAGAGAAAAGAGCAGGAGTAGCTGCATCAAACGAAATACCAATCCTTTCTGCACCAGCCTCCTTAAACTTTATTAAATCTTCTTTTTTAAGAACAGTTGGGGCAATTAGAAGAGACACGGGTATATTAAAATTTTCCCTAAAAACCTGAGTTAAATAAATTGTATCTTTTGTTGCTCTTCCATTAGTAACCATAGATATGCAAATTCTATTAACTTTATTAATATTATTATTAATTCCCTGAATTATATCATTTAGCTCAAAAGAGGGCCAACCAACCCTGATAAAACTCTTTTCGTTATAACTACCAATCCTTTTAAGAGATAGTCCGCAATAAGCGCAGTTTCCACCACACCCTGAATCGTAAGTTAAGAGAACATTTACGCAGGGGGATTTTGCATTTCGATAAAACGACCCTCCCTTAAAACCAAGCGTCATTGCTGCCGCCAGACTAATCCTTAAATATTCTGGGCTTTCCACTTGTCATATTCTCCTTTTTCAATAATTTAAAATAGTCATAAAAATTAAGGCACTGAACAACAAGTTCTTTTCCATTCAATTTCGAGAGCATAATCCTCTGCTTTTTTTACCGCTTCATCACAAGGGAGAGCAATCCTATTTACGCCACTTTCAACTGCTAAAAGATCAATCAAATGGTTCCCTCTCTCTCTTACGCATCCAAGAGAAAAGGGAATGAAAGGCAAATCGAATCTTGCTTTAGCCATTAAAGCTGCTATCTCTTCTGCAGAGGGAGGCTTAACTTTTGCCATTTGTGTCCCTGAAACAGGCATTAGAGAAACAAATACTAAAGCCTCTGGCTCAAAATCTTTAATAATCTTAACTGCATCATACTCCCCGGTGATCTTACCAAAATTAAGTCCAACAACTATATGAGGAATAATTGGAATATTTGATAACTTTAATGCTTCTAAGGACTTTGTAATATCCGGGATATTAGAATCCAAATTATATACATTTCTATAAGTCTCATAGTCAGTAATAACATCAATTAATGCCTGATCAATACCAGCAGAAGCTAAACTCTTCGCAGTATCTTCATCTATTAAACCAGTGTGGACCGACACAAATAAACCAAAATTTTCTTTTACATAAGAGATAGCATTAATAAACTTCTTCCACGGAAGACTCCCATCTGCCAAACAACCACCGGTAATGAGAACTCCAAAATTCCCTTTCTCTTTTACCAGCTTACAGGCATTAATTAGTTTTTCTGGTGTTTCTGCAGGAATCATTGATTCAAGAAGTTTGCCACCGCAATGAGCACACTTTAGGGCACAACTTTTTCCAGTTATGGAGATAGCAGGATAAGCACCAACATCTCCATAATAGGTAAACATTCCAGGATAGTAAAAAGTTATTTTTCTTCCAAGATTTGCGTAAGATAGCTCTCTTGCTTCTTTGAGCAGATTATCAAATTCAGTCATAATATTCCCTAAATGATGGCCAGCACTTTCTTATTAAATCAGAATCTAAATCTTCCCAATTGGCTTCCAATAAATCTCTTTTGTTCTTAGCTCTGTTTAGCTCTTTACCATAAATTTTCTTCCACATTTTCTCGTAATTATAAAGTATATCCAAATTTTTTTCTTTAACAGATTGAGCTGCAACTTTACCTGCAATTTTACCGCAAATTATAGCCTGAGGTATCCCTCCTCCTGTTATTGGATGAGTCTGCCCTGCTGCATCACCAACAAGTAAGATATTACTTTCTACAGTTTTATTAAGTGGTCCGTGAGCAGGAATTAAACCAGAAGTTATTGAGAGAGGTGTGTTTATTATTTTCCCGACTTTTTCAAGATGGCAAGAAAATTCGTTAAGTTTCCTCATTAAATGAGAATTATCAAAGTTTTCTGCCCAATTTACGCCGATCCCTACATTTGCAATGTTGCCTTTAGGAAATAACCATCCATATCCACCCGATATTGAATCTTCAAAGTAAATCTCAAGATAATCTAACTGCTCTTTTAAAGGTAATTCATATTGTAAGCCTATCAAAAATTTTTCATTCTTACTGTTTATCCACTCACCAGCTGTTGATAGTGGACCATCTGCACCAATAATAACTTTTGGATAAATTTCAAAAGTATTATTCCCTCTATTTAAGAGGACTTTGTTGCCTTCTTTCGATAAGCAGTAAGAATTTATTAAAATCTTTGCTCCGTAAGTAGAAGCATAATATGCTAACCCTTTATCAAAAATTGACCTATCAAGCATATACCCTGGTGAATTAAATTCAGCTAAAATTTCTCCTCTAAAGTAAATTTTAATAGATTTTGTTTCCTGAATAATGCTATTTCGTGTAACATTTATTTCATTTAGGAGAAGCTTTGGTATAAACTCTGCACATTGAACAGGATTACCAATTGAGCGTTTTTTTTCAACTACTAAGGTATCTACTCCCATCTTGGAGGCTTCCATAGCAGCAGATGACCCTGCTGGACCACAACCTATGATGAGCACATCACAAAACATTTAGCACCTTTTCCAAAAGAGAGAAATTTAGCTCTGTTTTATTCTCAAAGCTACCCCTGTAAGCGGATGTTGCTTTCCCTAAATCATAGCAGGTTGTACTATCGATATCTATTAGAATTCCCGGGGTGCCAACCTCATAAAAATCTTCCATATGCTTTGTATAGAATGCTTCGCAACAACTCCCAACAAATGATTTTGCACCTTTTGATTTAAGTTCTTTTAAGGTATCTATTAAATCCTCAAAACTAAGAACTGTTGTAACCCACATATCCTTTTCTTTGCCAAGTTTATATGCCTCCCCTATAGTACAATCACCACACTCTATACAGTCCTTTTCATATCTATAACCGCAAGTTGTAGACTTTGCACAATATGGAAGAAGAAGATGCTTTGGTTTCATTTCTCTTATTTCTGAAAATGTAGCATTAACTGTGAATATGTGATTTGCCTCAGAAAGCGTTATACCACTTTTCATAATTGATAACTTTTCTAATGCTTTGTTAACGGCAGAAACAAAGTCTGCTGCTTTTATTCCACTTATATATAATTTCTCTCTCTCAAAGAATTCTTCTATTTTTTGCTTTAAAATATCAAGATCTAAAGAAATGTTCCTAAGCTCTGCTTCAAGATTTAAGATAGATTCTGCAGGGTAAGTAAAAAAGTCTCCAGTAAATAGAGCTGAAAGTATTCTATGCCTTTTTAAGTCTAATTCTAAAGTTGTTCTTATGACCCCACCATCTGTCTTATAAAGAGAGTAAACTATATCTTTATCATTTGAAGGAAGTTTAATTTTATCTATCCATTCATTGGAGGTAAAATTATCCTCTTTTTCTTTGAGTAATGTCTCTTCTTCAGGGGTTAAGCCAGTTTCATAAAGAGTAATATTAAATCCTTCTTCAAAGCTTTCCCTAAGGAGTCTCTTTATATAATCTGTCGATGGAGTAAAGTTGGTCTCCCATCGGATACAAGTAACTCTTTCCTTGGCGGATTCAAGCTCTCTAAACTTTAGTTTCTCTATCGGGACTCGTAATGCTCGAAACATAGTCTCAACGTCAAAGTCTACAAGAAGTGTGCCCTGAAAAAGAAATGCATTCCCGTCACTTGCTCCACCAGTACCTGAAATCTTTCTCCCTTTAACCTCTATATCATTCCTTGGTCTAAATTCAGCGTTTATTCCTAACTTTTTTAAAGCTATAATCAATGGCTGAGACAATCTTTCAAATAATTTTATATTAGCAACATTTGAACCGAAGAAGCTCTTATCACAAATTATCTCCCAGCCAATTTGAGTTTCATCAAAAAAAAGTGCACCACCACCTGTTATCCTCCTGTTTATATCTATTCCTGACTCCTTGCAAAAATCCACTCTTATTTCCTGTTTAAGACTTTGATGGTACCCTAAAAGTGCAGCAGGCGGAGAGAACTGAAGAAACCTAATAGTATTTGGTGAGATATTCTTAGCTCTAACCTCTAATAGCACTTCATCCAAAGCCATGTTGTAGGATGCATTTCTCCTACCCATATCTAATAGTCTCCATTTATTTAATTCCATTTTAATCTTTACAAATTTATATAATTAAGCTCCAGTAGTCAACTTTTATTAATTACAGGAAAATACTTTATATTTTTCAATAGTGAAAAAAATGTGATAACTTAAAAATATCAATAACGTATTTGGTTATTGTTAGTGTTTATCTTAATATTTTTATATTTTATTCCTTAATCTATAAAGGATATTTTTAATTTCATCTGATTCCGCTTCTATTATTGATAACAACTCTTGAGGTGTTCTTGTATCATCTTGAACCTTGCGATTTGGATTAACTGCTTTTAAATCATAATTCTTTGCTACTATTTCTTCCACTGGAACACGCCAGGAACGATCAGAATTTCCTCTTTCGGGAAGTAAATTAAAGAATTTCTCAAAGTGTGTCATATTCAAAGGTTGTTTCTTTGTAATATTCAGGTCAGATAGATCATAATACCATATCTCTTTTGTTGGTTTTCCTTTAGTAAAAAATAATAGATTGGTTTTACTGGCTGCTCCAGCACTTACAAATACTTTTGGCGGAAGGCTGATAATACACCAGAGGTTACACTCATTTAATAATTTGCGTTTAGTCTGGATAAAGGCATTTTCATTCGTGCGGAATAAGACTCCTTCATCCATCACAATTCCGCATCTACCACCAGTTTTAAGGCTGTCTATAACATGCTGTAAAAATAAAACTTGAGTGGATCCTGTCTTATATGCAAATTTTGTCTGAGCATCTTTGCCTTCTTTACCACCGAACGGAGGATTGGTAAGTACCACATCAAAAAGTCCCGGAGCATCTTGAAATAAACCACCGTAGATTTCTAAACCAGTTAGAGTGTTACCATGCCAAATATGAGGCTCATCTATATCCTGAAGAACAAGATTTGCTAAAGTAATGGGATAAACAAGATTTTCTTTCTCTCTGCCATAAAAGGTTCTGGCTTTAAGAGTCTCTATATCTGAGGCTGTTTTTGCATTTTCTTTCATATGTTGATAAGACTGAGCTAAAAATCCACCTGTTCCACAACAAGGATCATAAACTGTTTCGCCAATTTTAGGATCTATTACCTTTACCATCACACGAATGACCTCTCTTGGTGTAAAAAACTGACCGCCGTCATTATTCTTCTCCCCCATCTTTTGCAGTAAACCCTCATAAACCTGAGAGATAGGGAACATATGAGTTTCATCGATGCTTTCTAATGAGAGTATATCTATCTTATCAAGAATATCTAAAAGATTTCTCTCAGTATCTATATATGTCCTCTCTGTTGAGGAAAAGACCTCGCTTATTACCTTCTGTCGCGAGGTTGATCCTGATTTGTTTTTAAGATTGCGAAGATAGGGAATGAGATCGCTATTAACAAAAGACATAAATGCGCCAAGAGTGCTATCTTGTAATTCCTTTCTCTTTTTTCCACGAGGTGAAGCCCAATCCTGCCAACGATAAGGATAACCAAGAGAGGGTGTAAACTTAACACCCAATGCATTTGCTTGTTCCTCTTCTCTCTGTTCCTTTTCATCGAGTATACGCAAGAATAGCATCCATGTGATCTCCGGCACATACTGTAAAGCACCAGCTCTACCAGATCGACGCATAATATCACAAATAGACTTTATGTAGGCATTGAGCGATTGCGGAGTCGTAAGTTTACGATTATTGTTATTCATTTTTTAAAGTCTATCCAATGCATATAAATATTCATTTACGCCTTGCCAATTAAGCTTTATAAGTTTATCAATCGCTCCTAATGCTCTATTTTCTTCTTCCGGATAGCATTCAATAATTGTATTGATTATGTTTAAGGGAGCCTTTGAATGACTTGCAGGAATATAATCTTTTAAATTATAAAAATCATCACCTACTTTTGAAAGAAGGTTTTCAAGTAAATTAAATACTTCTAATGGATTAACTAATATACTTTTTTCTAGATACTCAAGCATAGCATAAAGTGTTTCACCTCTTATTTTTGGTTTTTTAATAATTTTTTCTATAATTGAAGTAAATTTTTCTAAATCCTCGGATTTTGCTTCCATAAATAAAATGCTTAACCTTCCTTTTAAAATATCTTCTTCTATAAGTTTATCTACGATTTTTAGACATTTATCCACATTTTCTTCATATCTTATTTGGTACGCTAACAAATTAAAACTTTCTTCTTTAGCTTTATCTATTAACACAATGTCTCTAAAAACTTCCATTAAATCTTCTTCAGAATATATTCCTCTTAGATAATATATAGTTATTATTAAAGCATATGGTTCTCCTAACTTCCCATCTCTTTTTTCTCTCATTTTACTAAGTATATCTTTTAATTTATCGATTTTATCATTAGGAACATATCTCAAAAAATCAGAAATATATTCAGAATATTCTTCCGCTCCCTTCTTAAAAGCATTAGAAAATAGTTTAAAACACTTGTCCCAACCTATTGACCTTATAGCATATGGTAAATCTCTTATTAATACTGCTCTTACGCTTATAGTTTTATCTTTAGAAAGATTTTCTAAAATCTCTAATAAAACAATATTATCTTTGAACTTAGATAAGAGAGAAATAACCAGTTCGACAAGTGCTCCTCGTGTAGAATTTATTCCCTCCGTAAGAGCATCGTTAGAATAGCCCTGTTTTCTATATTCAAAAAATTTATCTTTTTCTGGATCTTTAGCATTAGATAAGTCATACAAAATATTCATTAATTTATTAAACTGACTTTCAGAAAGATTATACGCCTCTTTCCTAAGAAATCTAATTATTTCTAACTGCAATTTTTCTCTTTTATATACAGAATTAATTAATTCAATAAGCCAACTTATATATTCCTTATAAGTGCCACCTTTCTCTGAAAGTTTCCAAAATAACCATTTAAGATATACATCATTTTCAGAATCTTTACTTAGATTTTCAATTACATTTTTATACTTTTTTAAATCCTCTGAAAAAATAATCGCTACTTCTTGAGCTAATTCATTGACACCTCCATAAAATATATCCTCTTTAATATCCCATCTTTCTTCCAAATTTTGGTTCTCTATCAAAAACTTATATAGTTCATCTTGACTTTTAGTTCGTAATTTTTCAGCCTTAACTATTGGTTGAGCATATTGGGCATCTGAACTACTAATTGGAGGTTCATATTTGTATTCCCCAAAATTATATTTTTCCTCAAGTTCTTTTATCTTTTTACTTATACGCTCATCCTGATATATCTCTAAAATATAATTTAACGGTCTCCAAATCCAAGCTCTAACTTCTAATTCATCATCAAACTCTAATTTTAATAACAAGTTTACTATTTCATCTCTTTCTTGCGGTAATATAACTTCAAACAACTTCCCGATTGCTCTTATGAATAATTCATATTGTTTACCAATCTCTGGATTATTAAAATCACTTTTCAAGACACATTTAATATAAATAAGAATATCATCCTTAAAAAAGGATATATTTCTCATTTTACATAACATTGATAGTTGTCTTTGAGTTTCCCATTTACTTTCCTGTAGTATTTTTATTAATTGCTTTGTTTCCTCTGTAAGATTAGAACAAAATTCTATCATTTTATTCTTGTACCATTCATAAAAAGCACTAAGACCAAACGTGATTGAACGTTGCGAATAAAGAAGTTCGGAGGGAGAATCAAAAAGATTCTTCTCTCTTGAATAACTACCAGATAGCACTCTTTTAAAAAAATCCGTTGTAAATAACAAGACATGAAATGGTATTTTTTTATAAATTAGAGGCAGTACATCATAATATGACTCGGATAACTTTCTTTGTGATGAATCAATTTCAGTCTCTTCGTTCTGTAATTCTGCCAAAACTAAATCAAAATACAATTTAAGCCCTTTTTCTGGAAAATATTTAGCTATTATATTACAAGTTTTGCTTATCTCATACTGCCATCTAATGAAGTTTTTTCTTACTGCTTGTTCAAGAATATCAACAAATCGTTCTTTAAGGGAATTATCTAATTCTATCTTAATTAATTCATCAGAAATTCTAGTAAAAAACAATTCAATCGTCGTACTATATTCTTGATTCAATAGTAATAATGAAATATCTAATACCTCAGATGGTTTATCTTTTATAATATCAACTAAAAATGACAAAATAATTCTATATGCTATATCTGATTCATTTTTGTTTTTTAATACTGGTAAAATATATATATCTTTTAAAACATCAAGCCATTCAGGGTTTGGCTCACTATTAAAAAATTGAATTACAAATGTTTGTCCTTCGTTTGCTTCTCTAAATATCCTTAATAATAATTTACCTTCTTCAATTGTTGGATTATCCCATGAAGCTATATTAGCAATTACTGCAGTTTTAATATGCATCCTTATTGATTTACTTTTTGATTTGTCTAAAAATAATTTATCTAATTCTTCAAAAAGCCTTCTTTCTGAATCTAAACGTAGAGAACCAAGTATATGTCTAAGGACAGGTCTTATAAATAAATTCTGCCTATGCTCTAACACGAAATCAATAACTGTTTTATTTTCATTAATAACTTTCCAAGCAGAAAAATAATCAATCAGAGTTTGGTGAGAAAAACTCAATCTCTGATTTGTAGAATCAATTTGAATGATACCTGTAATTCCAGGTCTCTCCATTTTTTTAATATGATCAAATAAATCTAATAATTTAGCGTTAAGGGAAGTGTAAGATAAATAAATAGTTCTCTTCTCTATCATCAACTCTGCTAATTCGGATAATAGGTTCATTTCTTCTGTTGAGATATTTAACAATTCAATTAGTTTTGCATAAAGACCCCGCAAATCACAAATATCTTTAGGGTCGCCGCCTTTCTTAATAATCTCGGCAGCTATTTTTAAATGCAAAGGAACTCTAAGAAATTCCCGAAGCCTTAAAGAGATAGATTTGTAATCATAATTTAATTTACTTAGAACTTTATTTATAAATTCATCTGACAAAAGTTCAATGGATATTTTCTCAGACCACTCTTGTTCATTCATTGGATATAAATGCTCTGCTTCAAAACTTCGTGAAGCACAAATTACAGTCATTCCCTTTATGTTTCTCAGTTTATCTACATAAAGAAGCCATTCCTGTAATTCTTTTCTATGACTATAAGCCAAAACATCCAGAGAATCTAATAACAAAACTTTTGGGCTATTTTCCTCTTTTACCTTTTCAAATAGCCCATACACTTCTTTTGGCAAATCTGTTTCAGTTAAAAACTCTGTTTTAATTGCAGTAAAGTATTCCAAACCTTTATTATTAAATTCATCATAAAGTTGATTCATAAATACACTCTTACCGCTACCAGGTTGCCCTACTATTAATATTACCTTGCCTTCCTTCCCTATTTCCAAGGCATTTGAAACTATCTCTTTTACTTTTGGATAAGAATAATGTTCTTCCGCGATTCCCCTGAGCAAATAAAATCCCTTACTATATTGTCTAAATTCATTGACTTTTATTTCGCTACTTATAAATTTATTAGCCCACTGTGAAAATTTATTACGAAATATTTTACAAAGTTCATCAACTGAAAGAATTCTATCCTCTATAAGTCCTTCATTTTTAACGTTTAAAATAAAATCGTTTGTGGCCTGCAATTGTTTTGGTTCAATCTCAGAAGGTTGCGTATAAAAATCACAATGATATATCATTATTTCCTTATCTAAACTTTTTGCTAATTCATATTCATGTTCAATACCAGTCTTACCATCTTTTTGTATAGTACCTAGCCTATTTTTTAGAAGTAAAACAATTAATCTACAATTTTGATCAACAATTTCCGGATCGATTTTCTCTTCTTGTGGTTGTCCCCTTCCTGGTATTATATCCTTATAACATATTGGTTTAAAAATATATTCATTCGATAAGAAATGATTTTTAGTCTCTTCAGTAATAATGTTCTTAACAGATTGACATTCTGTTTCACTATCTGAGGCGTGACTAATAAAAATTTTAACTTCCTTCATATCTCGCCTCTAAATGCTTTTCTTAAAATTGTCTGCGGCAAGGCATTGATTGTATCAAGCTGTTTCTCAATTTCTGTGTAAAGTTTCTCTATATGTGCCATTTTTCCTCTGAGGTCAGAAACAATACTGTGCTGAACTTCTAACGAGGGTAATGGAATCTGCACTTCATTTACAAATTGTTGATTTATACCTCCTTGTGCAGCTCCGTGAAACTCTCGCCAAATCTGTTTTTGACCTAAAGGAGAATATAAAAACCAAAAAAGAAACTCTTGATTCAAAAATTCCTTTCCTCTTAATCTAAAGACATGTTCATTTATAGCAGCATAAGGATATGGAAAATCATTCCTAACAAATGAAACTTTACCTGTTGTTGCCCCGTCTTTTACCACCAATACATCGCTTTTTTGAATTTTTCCCCTGGTCATTGATTTATAAAACTCTTCAGGGACAAACCTCAAATTGTCAAAATTAAATCTACCAAAAGAATTAAGGTGTTCTGCTCCAATTGATGGAATTCCATCTTTTATTTCAAATACACCGCCTTTAGGACGACTTCCGCTTTCAATTTTTTCTAAAGTCTCACATAGCCTTTTTCTCTCCCATTTATTCGCCTCGTTGCTTTCAAAGACCTCACGAAGGTAGGCAGATAACAGTAATTTTGCTGCCTCAAGCTGCTTTTCGCAGGCAAGTCGAGCATCATCAACTTCGTTCATCATCTCCTTCAATTTTGTGGCAATTCTCTTTTGCTCAGAAAGAGGCGGAAGAGGGATTAAAAGTGATTTATACTCTTCAGCATTTATGTTTGGTTGTGAAACTGTATGCTTCTTTTCTTCAATGAATTCAAAATATTCCTTAGAATGAGTATAATAGAATAAGTATAAGGGCTCAATGAATGATTTATTAAGAGAGAACCTTATTAAATATGAAGCAAAAACTGCCTTTGATGGATTACCACTGTATAGAAATGTTCTACCTAAAGAGCCGGTTCTTGTAAAAAGAATATCACCATCCTTAAGCTCGTATCTTTTAAATATAGTCTCGTCTAATTGTGTGCATTTTGTATCTTTGAGTTTGAGATTTCCTAAATTATCTATATCTGTTATTCTTATTAACGGGTATCCATCATTGGAATGGAGCTCGGATACAGTTAAACCATATTGACTATAGTTGCATACTTCTCCTAACTTTACCCATTTCCAACCAGCAGGGAGATTTTGTTTGCCTTCCAATTAAAATACCTCTCTTTCTTCAGCAGTGCCCATAAAAGTCATTAACTTGCCTCATTATTTTATGCGCCACTTTATGCGCCACTTTTTTCATTTATGCGCCAAATTGTTATACGCCACTTTATACGCCATAATTTCAGAATATAAGCCACAATCACAATGCCCTATACTTTGAACCCTTTCCAACACCTTCTACTCGAACCTGCTCTACATCGACTAACTTTTTAAGATCTCTTAGGGAAGTTCTTCTCGAAACATTAAAAATCTCTTGGTACAAAGCATTTGTCATTACCTTTCCTTCATTCACCATCAAGCGCAATGCTTCAATTTGCCGTTCATTGAGCTCGAGCTTTTTTAAATCTGTTTGCCTTTCTTCAGGGATACTCGAGACCAAATCAAGAATCTTATCACCAGGTCCATAAAATGTGACCTTGAAGAATTTACCGGGTTCGCTAAATTCGGGTGGCTTCAATCCATAATCTACCATATAATTTCTCATTTTACGGATGCCCGTCCCGTACCTTTCCATATCTTTTGTTTCATGGAATATCTCACAGATTTTTTTATTTCTTGTTTCATGGGAACCCTCAAGGTTTTTTATGTCTAAACCAGGGAGAAGCTCACCAGGACTTGTCACTTCAATTCTATCATCAAAAATATCTATCTGTATATTTGCTCCTTCACGTAAATAATCTCTGTGAGCCATTGCGTTAATTACAGCTTCCCTTATTGCCTCAAAAGGATATTCTGGAATGTCGACCCTTTTAAATTCAACAATTTTACTTGCCAACCGTGTATTCCTTTTAAAGAATATTTCAACTTCATCAAGCATCTCATAAAAGGGACCTAAAATTTCTCTTGAATCGATAAACTCTATCCTTGCATTGCCCCGATACCGTGCAATTTTGATACTGCTATGAGAAATAAATTCCTGTGGCTTATCACAGAAAAATAAAATTGCCGCATTGGTGGGTTTAAGCACGTCATCGATTTCCTTAACGACTTTTATAGTTTTCATTAGGAAATCTTTTACAGATATTTGTGGTATTTTAACCTTTTGTTTTAGTGCTCTATTTTTCAAAAATTCCAAAACAAGCCCTTCGTCGATGTCATCATAAGTTGCTTCATCACAGATTGAAACATCAAAGGGAGCATTCCTTATAACTCCTTTCCCAATAAGATACCCCAATAAACTACTATAAACAGCATCCTTCAAATCATTAGTGTTTTTAAAAGATTTATAAATGAAGCCATTTTTTGAGTCTTTTATCCTGTTTATGAGGTTCACTACACCAGCATCTCTATGTTTGATATCTCCATTTTTAATATAGACAAAGATGCAAAGTTTTTTATTTGCTGCATCAGAAAACTCCCTTTCTATGGGAGAAATACCATCTGTCCCAACATTTCCATATTTTTTACCTAACAATAATATCAAAATATCACTTTGAGCTATTTCCTTAAGGTATGTTTTCTCGGATGGTGCACTTTTTGCGGGCAGGTCTTCAAAAAGAAAAACATCAAAGTAGTTTCCTAAAAGTTTGTCAGCTTCAATAAAGGTCTTAAGGGCAATCCTTTCGTCTTTAAATTCACTCTGCACACTGCTTATAAATATCTTAAATTGTTTCATTTTCTATGCAGTAAAGAGCATCCTTTTTATACCTTAAATTTTTGTAGTTCATTCAAACCTTTTTAGCTAAATGATAATATAGTGAGTATCTTTTATCAAAGTCATTCTATAAGGCCCGCTTTTGCAAAACTATAAAAGTCTTCAACATTCTTACCAATGATTATATGGTCTAATATTTTAACATCAATTACTTTACAGGCAGTGACAATACAATTTGTTAGCTCGATATCATCTTGAGACGGGGTAGTTTCTCCTGAGGGGTGGTTATGAACAAGTATAATAGCGGATGCAGACTTTAATGATGCAGATTTAACAATTTCCTTTGGATCAACAACAGTTGAATTCACGCTACCTTTGCTTATCTCGATGTTATCAATTGGTTTATTTTTAATATCCAGGAGAATTACATTAAAGAACTCCTTTTCTTTATCCCTTAAGTAAGGAGCATAGTATTCAGAAACATAATCAATTATGTCATCTGGCTTCTTTATCTTTTTTCTTGTAACGGCTTTTTCTTTAAGAAATCTTTTACCTAATTCCAACGCCGCTTTAATATGTACCGCCTTAACAAAACCCACTCCTTCAATTTTACATAAATCAGATATTGGCGCTGAATCTATTGTCCTAAGTGAGCCAAATTGATTAAGTAAAACCTTTGCTATTTCTTCAGCACTCATACCTTCTTTACCCGTCCTTAAAATTATTGCAAGGAGTTTAGATAATGGCAAATTCTCTGCACCATATTGCACAAACATCTCTCTCGGTCTTTCCTCTTTTATCCATTCCTTTATAGGACGATTTACTCTGCACTGCGATACCTCTTTCTTAATTTTCTCCCTTAATTCTTCGCATTCTTTTAATGTTTTGATGTTCAACTGTTGAATGATTTCGTTTTTCCTTTCAGGTGTTAATAATCCTTTCTTTGAGCATCTTAAAAAAACTTTTCCATTTTTACTGTAATAAGGATAAATAGAGTTCACAACCATAAAATCTATAATTTCAGAATTTGGACTGTTCGCGTGCTGCGCTTGATGATTCATGCAGCAAGTAACCTCTTTTTAGTTTCTAAAATGACATTCTGGGAATTTCCAAAATTTTTTAATGCTTCAAGTCCGCCTTTTCTAACGACATCAGGAATCTGGAAAATATGTGCATTCTCTAATTCATCAATACCGCCTTTCTCGAACTGATTTGCAAGTATTATTAGGACATCTTTGGTTTTTTGAGGAAACCTGTTAAGCCATTCTTTGTTTTTATATTGAAATGAAAATACTCTTTCTTTTCTGCTTTTAGGTGCAATGCCAAATCCGATTTCTGCGAGTAAATCAAAAATATCATAATCTTTCTGTTCTTTGAGCTCTCTTAATAAACTTAATCCTCTTCCATCGTCCGGTAGAGAATCAATAAGTTCTTTGCGTTTCTCTGGTTCGATCCAAAAATCTCGTAAATCTTCAATTGTTTTAACTTTTTCTTTAAGTGATGATGCTATAATTTGCGCATATTCTTCGACAGTTACCATTTTTATCTTATCTCCTATTTTTGTGACAATATATTCTCCTGCAGAATTTATATGAACTTCGAATCCTTCTACTCGAATTATTTTTTCCTTTTGTTCTTCAGATGGTTCATTTGATTCTTTTGTAGGATTGGATTTTACTGCAAAAGAATCACCCAAAAGCCTTGTAGCGTTTGTATAATCATAGACTCTAAACATCAATTTATTTGTTGGAAGATGAATTCTTGACCCTCTTCCGAGCATCTGATGAAAAGCAATTGGAGAATTAACATATTTAAAAAATACTACATTTCGTAAAATCGGAACATCAACACCAGTTGATATTAAATCAACAGTGGTTGCGATAAAATGGCTCCTTTCTGAACCTCGTAAATCAGCAATATATTGATTACCTTGAACAGATGCAGTACATTTAAAAGCATATGGTTGTAAAGGTTTTTGTGTATTTTCAGCACACCAATGAGCATACAAATTGTTCATCTCTGCAGTTACTGCATCTGCATGCATATCTCGTGTACAAAAGATAACTGTTTTCTGGCAAGGTCCACCTGTTTCAATTAGCATATCAAAAAGGTCTCTACACATAGCTTTAACTCTATCTGGTAATTGAATGATGTCCTCAAAAGAGTTTGCTTCATAGATTTCACGTGTTTCATCTGAAGGAATTGGCTGTCCCGTAATTGCGTCTTTTGCACCGAGAACTTTAATGTTGTCTTTAGTTATTCCAGTTAAGTCAAGATTGATATTACGCTTTATAATTTCACAAGCAGGAAGATAACCATCTTCAATGCCCTGAGCCATATCATACTCATAAACTGGTTCACCAAAGTATTTTATGTTGTTCGCAGTTATCTCTTCGTCTTCTTTTCGTTCTACTTCATTGCCACCTTTCCAATAACGTGGAGTAGCTGTGAGACCTATCTGAATAGCATCAGGATTTCTTTTAAGTATAATACTCCATTTACCCCAGGCACTTCTATGGCATTCATCAATTATAATATGACTGAAATAATTCTCAGGATAGTTTTCAATAAAAAATTTAGCATCTTCGTTTTCTCCTGATACATTGAGAGTCTGATATGTAGCAATAAGTATGCGAGCATTCTTTTGAGGATTTGAAGTAGACACATCTTCAGCATCAGACCCAAAAACATTTTGAAAAGCATTTAACGCTTGACTACGAAGCTCATCACGATCACAAACAAATAAAGCACGGTGTAGTTGACCTGCATCTGCAATCTTTTTCAACAGATGAACTGCGATAAAAGTTTTTCCTGAGCCTGTGGCAAGGTAAAGTAAGGCTCTGTTTCTACCCTGAACAATTTTCTCAAGCACAGCCCGGATGGCAGCATCCTGATAATATCGCCTAGATGCCTCTCCGCCAGAATATTGAATAAGAAGAGGTTTTGCTTTTTCGCTTTCTAAGGAGAATCCGGATCCTATTTCATAGCGTTTGCGAAGTTCTTCTGGTGTTGGAAATTTTTCAATTGATTGAGGACCTGAGGTTTTACCAGTTAAAGAGTTATATTCTATAAAAAGACACCCATTAGAAGAAAAAACAAACGGCACATTATTTAAGCGAGCATACCTCTTCGCCTGTTCGAGCCCTTTATCAGGTGGTTCAGTATTTTTCTTTGCTTCAAGCAATGCAACCGCTATCGGCTGGGGGTTTATATTTATATTAACCTTAATGCGTAATAGATAATCTATTCTTCCACGCTCTCTTCGTTTTGGCTTGCCATCTATGATGTCAATTCTGCAAGCAGTCTCTTCGCGATGTATTAGGTCTTCTGTCCATCCCAACCTGTGAAGCACTGGATCAATAAGTTTTGCTTTTGTATCTGCTTCACTTAAAAATTCCATATTAATTTAATATCCTTCATTTTTCATAGAATTTACTATAAATATAAAATTCAATATAACTTTCAAAGCATATACAGCATTTCGAGACAAATTTGTCCTGAAAATAATATATTTGTAGCTTAAATGTATGTCTATGCAATACAACATTTGATTATTATAGTATCTTTTGATCATTATAGTATCTCTTCATAATCTACATCAATACCATCATCAACTTTAGTATAATAAATGATTTTTACACCTATATATTCTGGTAATGCTGATTTCGCTTTATATGTATAAGGTTTTATTGAAACTGGAATATCTCCAATGTATCCGTCAATTCCTCTTGATTCCTCGGATTGTTCAGATAATCGATAGTTTGTCTCTTTTATCTCTGCACCTTTTTTGAGTATTGCTTCTTGAAATCTTAAACCTGCGAAAGTTTTAACAATCACTAAATCTCTTACCCATTGTTCAACGGTGTCTCGATCTATGATATTCATAGCACACTTTAGTTCTTGTAATTTTTGCAGTATTTTCTCAGTAGCATTTTTAATTGCATCAGGATTTTTATTTAAATACCAATTTTCCCATTCAGATAGAGTTCTACCGTCAAATTCCTGTATAAGTTCACTCATCTGCCCCACAACTCTTGGACGTGTTCCCTGCGCGTATTGATTTGCTAAATTTATAAGTGGTGCTACATACTTTGGAAACTCTGGTGTATCTATGTCAAGATATTTTCTAATTTCTTCCGTGGTGATCTTTACTATCATATTAAATTCTCTTTGAAGTATATTTATCTTGCAAGTTCAAAAATCTCATCTTGTATTTGTAATCATAAGTGGTATCCACCTCAACTAGACCATTTTTAATTAAATGTGCATTCAAGAAAGTATTATTCCCCAAATAAAGATAGCAAAGAAGGTTATTTTGCTCATCATATTTTGTGTTATCAAACTTCATAAATAACTTTTGCCCATATGTTTTTTCTCTTAAAAATTGAATAGCTATTCCTTTTTTTGCCGGATTCTCTTTTACGCCTAATAACTTGATTTTTAATTCATTATTTAAAATCAAAATTTCTGGTGAGATTATTTCTTTAACTGTATAATATGTTTCCCTTTCAGAATAAGAATTATCTATTTTAGAGCCAAAATTTAATTTTTTGAGGTCAACTTTTTTCTCAAATTTTATCATATCTTTGAAAATATAGGGTAATTTCTTAATTTCTTCTTTAAAATTTGTGTTTAATTCCCTCTGTTTAATTACCTCAAAAGTTATATCTGAGAAAATTGTGTTTTGTTTTACTCCAAGTTTTTCTTTTATAACAGGAACAAAATTTTCATTTATTTCATATCCAATAGAATTTCTATTTAAATTTTTGGCTGCTAAAGAAGTAGTGCCACTTCCAAGAAATGGATCAAGTACAGTGTCGCCAATAAAACTAAACATTTTAATAAGTCTCTTTGGTAACTCCTCAGGAAACATTGCTAAATGTTTATCCTGCTTCTCGCCGGGAAAATTCCAATGTCCAGCGAAATATTGGTTCCATTCTTCCTGTGTTAACTTTGATTTCTCTTTAATATCTTTACTAACATCTGGTGTGTTTCCATATTTCTTGAAAATTAATATAAATTCGTAATCTAATTTAATGATTCCATTTCTGGGATATGGAAAAGATCCCATTACTGTTGCTCCGCCTGTTGTGTGACAGGTAGTAACCTTTTGCCAGATTATAGCACCCATATAGTCAAAACCTACACTCTCGCAAAACTTGATTATTTCAGTCCTTATTGGAATAACTTTGTATCTGCCATAATAAACAGAGCGAGCAAACTGATCACCTACATTAATACACAATCGACAACCATTATGTAAAATTCTATGGCATTCTTTCCATACTAAATCGAGGTTGTTTATATACTCTTCGTATGTATCATTAAAACCAATTTGTTTTTCATTGCCATAATCTTTTAGCTGCCAATAAGGAGGAGAAGTAACGATAAGGTGCACGGACTCATCTGGAACTTCCCTCATCATTCTTGAATCTCCAATAATAACTTTATGTTTTGTGTCCATATTATAATTATAATGATATCTAATGGTTTGTGTTACTTGATAATTTTGTTATATTTTAGAAGCAGTTAAATAAAAGTGAAATTCTTTTTAAGGTAAGTTTTAATGCTTTTTTAAAGGGAAAATGACCTGCATCTAAAATACTTGTTTAGGAGGAGTCTATGATTAAAAAGTTATTAGTTTTTATATTTATTTTCTTCCTACTTATTAATTTAAATACTCCTTCGAGAGCTAACGAGACAGAATTCAAGGCTATATTTAAAGTAGGCTCAGTTTCTGTTAACATTATAAAAGGAACTAATATAGAAACGGATGTACTACTCCTACCAATTTTTATTGTAAACAATAGATCCCTTCTTGAAGATAAATTTCTGTTAAAACATATTGGAATAAAAATAAATTATCTTTACGAACCAACAACTCAAAGTACAGACATTGAATTGATTGATTCTAATAAAAATCTGCTACACCTAACAATAAATAGCAAAGTTGTATATTACAATGGTAAAAGGACTACAATTGATGTTGCACCAATTCTTAAGAAAATTAATGGAGCTAATGAAGGATTTATTCCACTTCGCTTTGTATTTGAAACCTTTGGTTATACAGTTGAGTGGAACAATGACACAAGAGAGATAACAGTGTTTAAGTGAGATTTGGGTAAGGTTTTGCGTTAAGAAAAGGTTATTATTTAGGTTTTAAGACTCATAGGCATTTCAGGGTTCAAGCCCACGAGCCTTTTTTACTATTGGGAATTACTTATTTAACTATGTCAATTTTTAACTTTTAGATAATTCTAATAACAACTTTTAAAAGATATCAAAATGATTCTTGTATATTAAAGAAGATAAAACTGAAAAACTAATAGCTACAGGCAAATAGAAGGGACCTTTAAGCAACATCATTAATAATCTATTGGTTTACTATTTCATACTTAATAGGTGAAAGTTTATCAATGGTTACATGCTTCGAGGCATCTATAATTTCGATGCCAACAATTCTGTTATCTTCCCCGATATCTAAAACAATATCCTCAGTAATTCGCTTGTTGACCACATTTTGTTTCTCATCATCTAACCTAATGTAAAGAAGATCTATTTTATCGTTATAAATTACATACATTTTTACACCC
>JBPOJC010000071.1:0-9410 GCA_052034135.1 Caldisericota bacterium
CAGATTTTACTTCAGCAGTTTTCCAATCTGGATGAACTTCCTTTATTAATGCAGCTAATCCTGCAACCATAGGGGAAGCCATAGATGTACCACCAGCTATTCCATAACCACCAGGAACAGTAGAAAAGATAGAGGAACCAGGGGCAGATATCTCAGGTTTAAAACAAGCATCAGATGTTGGTCCCATAGAGGAAAACTCTGAAATTGATACTCCTTCACTATCTTCAAACTCTAACTTTAAGCTATTATTAATTAGAGAGAGTAGAAGCTCTCCATCTTCTTTTGTTATAAATACAGTTGGAATTAACTGAACTGAATTTGGGTCTTCATTGTTTCCATAGATTCCAGGGGCTATAAGTTCAGAGGGAGTATGATTGTATATTATTATTGCTTTAGCTCCTGCTTCCATTGCATTTTCTACTTTTTCTCTAAAGTTAATAGACTTACCATCTATTGGTCCTCGCATAACAAGAGCAATTTTACCTTTAACATCCACTTCCCTAAAATCAGCTTTAGAACCATACCCGCAGTCTACAAGGGGAAGACCATTTAAACTTTTATCAAAAGGAGGAGTGAATGGCCCTCTTCTACCTGTAATTAATTTTGAATTTTGAGCAGGAGAGGCTACTTTTAAGATTTGAAAGCTTCTATCATCTGTTGAAGCTACACATATAGAATCTTCTAAAATACCTGGAGCGTGTGACGGCCAAGGTTGTATTTTGCCTCTTGCACCATCGTTACCAGCAGCAGCAACAACAATTACTCCTGCTTTTGTTGCATTACTAACTGCATTATGGTATGCAGAAGAGCCTTTTGAACTCGTTGCTCCAGGGCTTCCGAGAGATAGATTTATTACTTTGCATCTATCTGCTGTTGCTCTATCAATTGCAGATAAAACATTTCCCTGAGAAGCGCCTTGATATCTTGTTGAAAATACTTTATATATCATAAAGTTTGCTTCATAAGCCATGCCTTTTAGATAATCTTTATTACCTTTTCCACCAACTATTCCAGCAACATGAGTACCGTGCATATTTGCATCAGAATAATCTCCATCTCCATCGGCAAGGTCATAACCGCCTTTTACTTTACCTTTTTCAGAAAATTCTGGATGATCCTTATCTAAACCAGTATCTATGATTCCTACAAGGACGCCTTTACCAGTTGCTTTTTGAGTAGATGTTCCCTGCCAAACTTTTCTTGCTCCTGTAGTATATGAAGCAATAGCTCTATCAGGTTTATAGATCATACTATCATCATAAACCATTTTTACTTCTGGCAATTTTACTAAATCAGGTAAATCTGAACCTAATACATCTAAAATAAGGGCGTTTGTTACAAAAGAGCATCTATTCTTAAATTTATAATCTATACCATAATCTATAAGTCTTGAGAGAAATCTGTCCTGAATTTTGATCAACTCTTTGTTATATGACTCATCAAAATCTAATTGCAAATTAGAAACAGAACTTTTATTACTACATAAATTTTGATAAACATCAACCTTTTTACTACTAAAAACAACCGTTGGCTCATCTATTAATTCCACTATTACAGGTACTCTTCTGTTTAAACTCGATACTTCATTAAGAAAATCTAAATCAATTTTTGGACTTTCTTTAGTGAAGGCATATAATGAAGAAAAATTAAAAATAACTAATAAACCAATTAACAAACTAATTACTTTCTTCAAATTCAAAACCTCCTAAAATAACATCAATATGTTAATTAACCATATTAATTAACAAAATTATATAATTTACGGTTCAATTTTCAAAATATATAATATTTAATACTCTTCTTCTAAAACTACTTTGTCTAAAACTATTTCCTTTATTGAGTAAAACAAATTACTCATATAACTTTTAATATTTACATTAATTCGTGTTATTTCTTCTTCTGAAGTAATAAGCATCTTTTCAATTCTGAAAATATCTCGCAAATCTAATTCTGAAGCAAGAGAAACAATATTTTCTTTAAAATCAAGATTTGTGATATTTCCACTACTTTTTGTAATTCTTGTTATTAAAGAATCTTTTAATATTGATTGCCAAAAAGTTATTAGCTTGAGGGCTTTATTTCTATCTGCAATTAATATTTTGTTAGGTTCTTCACTTAATAAGTCAAAGAGATAATTTATTAGAGTCTTTCTTTCATCCAGAGAGCTTTCTTCTGTTAAATCAAGAGCATTTTTAATGTTACCTCTTGAAATCTTTGCAATATATTGTGAAGTTTCTAAACTCAGTTTTTCATTTAAAAGTATATTTACAATTTCTTCTTCTGTGTAAGTTGAAAATGGGATAATTACTGCCCTTGATTTAATTGTTTTTGGGATAAAGTCTATTTTTGAGGTTGTAAGTATTATTACAGTAGATATGCTGGGCTCTTCAAGGGTTTTAAGTATGGAATTGAATGCTTCGATGGTTAGTAAATGAGCATCTTCTATTAAAGCAACTTTTTTACTACCATAAACCGGTTTAAAAGAAACAAACTTTCTAAGGTTTTGCATATCTTCAAGTTTTATACTTCCCGACTCATCGCTTACAAATTTTAAAAAGTCAGGACTTGTGCCAACTTCTATTAATTTACATGAAATACATTTTTTACAGCCAAAAATATCTGTCCTTGAGGGACAAACTAAATCTTGAGCAAAATGCCTCGCAAAAAAACTCTTTCCTGAACCTTGAGGGCCACTAAATATAAGTGTCAGAGGAACCTTATTTTTCTCAAGAAAGGATTCAAGTATTCTTTTTACACGCGTTTGCCCGAAAGGTATTGAACTAAGACTCATAAATTAATATCTAACAAATTTCTCTACATCTAATATAAATACCTGTGCCCCACCCACTGTAACTTTTAAAGGTAGAGTAAAGCTTGAAAAACCTTCAATCAAGTTGAATGGTAAAGTTTCAACATATTTTTCTCTACTGCGGCAGTTTTTGTTAATAATTCCAAGCACGTCTTCAACTTTTTCTTCCTCAACTCCAATAAGAAGTATTATATTTGCAACTTCAAGAAAACTTCCAATACTTTTAAGTTTAGTTACTCTATATCCTCTTGAAAGAAGATTATCAAGTACATTTTTTAAGTCATCCTGTTGAATTATTGCAATTATTAACTTCATATTAGTACTCCTTTCTTTTAATCATAGATATTTCTGACTCACTACTCTTAATTAAGATATCATTAATTATCAATTTAACAAGAGTTTCTTTATCCAATGAAGCATCTATAATCTTTATTCTTTCCTTGTTTTTGGAAGCTATTAGTTTATATCTTTCCCTAACATTGGCAAGAAAATTTAGTTTTTCAAAATTGTCCTTTTCTTTATCTGTTTTTTCTATACGTTCTAATGCTAATGCAGGCTCTATGTCAAGAAGAAAAGTAATATTAGGTATAAAAGTTCCAACTGCCATTTCATTAATTTTATTTATCAACCTTACAAGTTCTTCATTTTCACCTTGATAAGCAAGAGTTGAATCAATGAATCTATCTAATATTACTATGCTTTTATCTTCTAAAGCATTTTTAATTATATTATTTACATGATAATTTCTATCAGCAGTAAAAAGGAGTGCTTGTGCAAAAGGAGAGAGTTTAATAGTTTTATTTAAAAGGATCGTATCTCTTATTGCTTTACCAAGAGGTGAATCTGTGGGTTCCTCAGTATAAAAAACTTTAAAATTTTTCTTAATAAGTTCAAATTCGATCCTTTTTGCAATTGTAGTTTTTCCAGAACCATCTATACCTTCAAATGATACAATAAACCTATCTTTTAGATTAATCGAAGACATATGCTTTAAATATTTTATTTCCTATTATGTTGTTATCTCTATCACGTAAAACTGCTTGAAATAAAACTTCACCTTTATTTGCTGGAGAATAATAGAATTTATAAGGATACTCAGTTAAAACTGCTGTAAGGTTTCCATCAATAAATAACTCAATGCTAACGCCCCTTTGATCGTAAATGAAGAAATTTATATCAACAGGAGAACCAACTTTTAATATACTGCTTCCAAAAGATATTGTGAAATCGCCAGTATCAGAAAATGGAGGGTTATCAAAAGAAGTTTTAGGAGTCACTATCGTGTCACTCTGGGGTTTAGATTCGGTACTCTTGTTCTCGCTTTCTTTTTCTTTTGTTATTGTTTTATCTGTTTCTTTATTTGTTTGGTTTTGCTCTTGAGTTTTTACACTTTCAGAAGGTTTTTTATCTTCTGGTTTTGATGATGTTTTACTCAAATGATTAATTTGACAGATTGGCGTTTCTGCACCAACAATTCTTTCCTCTATTCTATAGGTACAAGTACTATTTGCAAGCTTGCCAGTCGCTATGCAAATTTTACACTTAATTATTCCCTCGGGCTTTTTCCAGTCCAAATTACTAATCAGATTTTTTGATTTTAATGACTGCATTATTCTTTTAAAAATTTGACCCGAAAAAGTTGAGCCATAATTAGGTATGGCAGAGAGATCAACTTCTTTACTATCTGAACCAATATAAATAGCAATGCAGACTTCTGGAGTATATCCGATAAACCAACCATCTCTAAAATTATCAGATGTGCCTGTTTTCCCGGCTATGGTTAAACCTTGCACGTTAACAGCTTCGGCTGTACCACCGGAAGATAACGGTCCTTTTAATAAATCTGTCATAACATAAGCTGCCTGAGGAGAAATTACCTGTTCACCTTTAGGTTTGGCTTCGTACAATATCTCTTTAGTTTGCCTTTTCTCTATTTTCCTTATAGCATAAGGTTCAACTTTTTTACCTTCATTGGATAAAGTAGCATAAGCTACAGCCATATCTAAAGGCCTCACATCGTTACTACCAAGTGCAAGCGAGGGGACTTTTAATAATTCACTTTTTATACCCATCTTTTTAGCGTACTCTACAACTAAATCCGCCCCTACCTTCTGAAAAGCTTTAACAGCTGCTATATTAGATGAAAGTTTAATGGCATTTCTTACAGTGAGTGCACCAAAGTATCCGCCTGTCCACTCTTTAGGACTCCAACCATTTATGTTTATTGGTTCACTAACAAGTATACTATCCGGTGATAATATGCCCCTGTCAATGGCAGCAGTGTATTGAAATATCTTAAAGCTTGAACCTGGCTGCCTTTCTGCAAGAGCTCTGTTAAACTTTGTATTTGAGTAATCTCTTCCACCAATCAAAGAAATGATATCGCCACTTTTGACTGAAAGCGCTACTACAGCTCCCTGAGGTTGAAGAACCTGAAGTTTGTCTTTTTTATCTTTAGGTAAAAGACCATTCTGGATTGCTTCATTAATCACCTGATTAAAAGATTCAAAGCAAATCTTTTGAAAATCAGGATTATAAGTAGTATAAATTTTAAGTCCACCTTTATATAGGTCAGAGGCAGATAATATAGTTAATGCTTCATCTTTTACATAATCAATGAAATAATCAGCTCCATCCTTTAAAACTGTTTCATTAACTGAGAATGATCCCTTCTCGAGTATTTTTGCATCTTTTTTGAATGCAGAATCTGCCTCTTCCTCTATAATAAATTCATTTCTAACCATTTTATCTAAAACTAATTTTTGCTTCTCCTTAACAGATTCGAAGTTACTAAAAAGTGACAATTCTGAAGGAGCTGGCAATACTGCCACTAATAAAGTTGCAGATGAAAGATTGAGATCGGCTGCGCTTTTTCCAAAAAAGCTTCGTGATGCAGTTTCTACACCGTAGCAACCTTCTCCGAAATAAGCCTGGTTAAGATATAATTCGAGAATTTCTGATTTTGTATACTTTTTTTCAAGTTCAGTTGCAATGATGACTTCTTTCAGTTTTCGAGAAATTGTTTTATCAGTTGTAAGAAATAAATTCCTTGCTAATTGCTGAGTTATGGTGCTACCACCCTCAACAAAGTCTTTTGAAAATAAGTTATGTATTGTTGCTCTAACCAATGATTTTAAATCGTAGCCTTTATGCTTGTAAAACCTTTCATCCTCCGAGGCAACAACAGCATTTCTCAGATCTAAAGAAATTTTATCTAAACTTACATATATTCTCCTTTTTGAGAAATAGAGAACTTTTAAAACGTTTCCATTACAATCTAAAACTTCAGAAGATTCTTCCCCAGAAATAACATAATCTTTTGCATTTGCAATTTTTTCGCTATACTCTTTTCTAACATTGTAAGCCAATAAACCAGCTGTAAGAATAATAAATACAAGTATTACTAATATAACTATGAGAATTAATTTAAATGGTGAATTTCTTCTTTTATAGGAAAAAAACTTTTTATTTATGTACTCTGACATCTTCTTTTAGCATATAGACAAATTGTTCATCTTTTCGCAATACTGCCATAATATTATGTACACCATCATTATCAAAAATCCATTTGAATTCATAAGGTGGTTCAGTTATAGAAGTTATTCTTTTATTGTCAATATACAGTTCTACAACGTTGCCCATTTCATTAAAAATATCAAATTTTAAGGTAACCTCTTCGTTTACTAAACATTCTGAAGGTGATATATGTAAAGAAAGAAGTGGTTTATGAATATTACAATACATTTTTGGTTCAGCACCTTTTAAAAAGGCTCTTTCTTCTGTCTCTGTGCACCATTCATTGGGAAGAAGTCCGCTTTCCTTGCAGACTTTTATATAGACAAATTCCTCTCTATGTATTGAACAATATGAAGTTGGCTCTGAACCGACTATATAGCTACTTGAAGTAACTCTATTTGAAGGACAATCCTGTATAGCAAGTAATCCACTGTCTCTACAAATACCAACTGTTGTAATATTTTTCGAACTTTTTAAAAATTCCTCTTTTGGAAGAGTATCTTGTATTTTTAAAAGAAATCTTTTTACCATTGGTGCAGCAAAAGATGAACCCCATAGCTTTGCGCCTGGAAGAGGTACTTCTCTTGAGTCTCTCCCAACCCATGAACAAACTACTATATCTGGGGTATATCCAACAAACCAGCCACTTAAAAAATCTTCAGATGTTCCAGTTTTACCTGCTACTTCAAACGGCATATAACCTATCACATTGGCAGCAACACTCCTAAAGAGATCATTCATAAGCACTGCGGTTTCTTCTTTAATTACTTTTGTTCGATTTAAATGATTCTCATAGAGGAGCTTATCATCTTTTGTTGTGATTTTTTTAATGCATATTGGTTCAGCTTTTTCACCATTATTGGCAAGCACGCTAAAAGCTGTTGCCATCTCGATAGGGGTAACTTCTAAACTTCCGATTGACATAGAGGGCACTGGGAGAATTTTACTATTTATACCCATTTTTTCAGCATAATACGCCACTCTACTCCAACCACATCTTTGTGCAACTTTTACAGCACAGATGTTAGATGACTTTACTAAAGCTTCTCTTACTGTCAATGGCCCAAAGTATTGATTTTCACCAATCCACTCCTCTGGTTTCCACATTTTTTCTTGATCTTGCATACTTAACTCTTCACTTGTTACTATTGTTCCCGTACCTACAACACCAGTCTCAATGGCGGTTGTATAGTCGAATATTTTAAATAATGATCCAGGTTGTCTCGGGGAGGCGCATCTATTAAATTGAGTATTCGAATAATCTCTACCGCCCACGATAGCAAGTATTTCTCCACTTTTAGGATCCATTGCAAGTATTTGCCCCTGCGGTTGAATGACGCCAATTTTATCTTTTAACCCCTTCTTAAAGTAACCACTCTTTTCTGCGCTTTCAAAAGTTTCCTTAAGGGAAACAGAAGCTTTATCTTGAATGTTTAAATCGAGAGTTGTATAAATTTTTAAGCCTTCTTTTAGTAATACATCTTCAGGAAACATTTCAAGAACTTTCTGCTTAACATAATCAACAAAATAATATTTTGAGTCTGTAAGCTGTGTTCCAACCAATGTTTTAATTTTAACTTCCTCTTTTAATGCATTCTGATATTCCTCTTCGGTGATATATTTATTTCTAAGCATTTTGCTAAGAACAAGATTTCTATTTTCTATAGCAACTTCTTTGTTAACCCATGGAGAATAAAGAGATGGCGCTGGTAGTGTACCAGCAATGAGTGCTGCTTCACTAATAGTTACATCACTAATTTTTTTACCAAAGAAATTGCGGGCTGCTGCTTCAACTCCATAACATCTACCAGCAGGACTTGGACCAAAATATACATAATTAAGGTAATATTCGAGAATTTCGTCTTTTGTATATCTGTTTTCAAGCTCGTTAGCTAAAATAACCTCTTTAATTTTTCTTGTAAATGTCTGTTCAGTGCTTAAAAATAATCCTCGAGCAAGTTGTTGACTTATAGTACTTCCACCTTCAACAATTCCTAAGTGAAATACATTTCTTACCGCTGCCCTTATTATTCCAATTATATCAGCTCCACCATGTTCATAAAACCTTTCATCTTCCGAAGCAATTATTGCTTTTCTTACATGTTGCGGGACATCACTTAAGGGGACAGCAATTCTATACTCATCGAGCTGAACGCTTGCAACAAAATCGCCATTTCTGTCGAATATTTGAGATGATATTTGCGGATTTTCAGTAATATCTTCAATTTTTGGAAGCATCACGAATAGCTGACTTCTTAAAATGCCAAAAGCTATCGAAGTTGCAGAAAGAATCCCAGCAAAGATAATTAGAATTATTACAATAATTTTCTTAATTAATTCAGTATTTAACTTCAAATAATTCCTCCACATAAAAATACAACTCAACTTATTTTTGCTTTAATAATTATATCTTAAAATTATTATTGTAATATAACATAATCAAATTTACCTTCACTAAAATCTTAATAAAAACAATCATTAAAAACCATTTTCATAAATGCCTCAAATCAAAAACCTTTATGAAGCATATAATGACCTCATTCAATAATTTTATTGTAAAAAAGACATTATTGTCTGTTTTTCTTTTTTATTCGCATCTGAGTTTGAGACATGCATTGACAAAAAAAGTAGACCTTCAGTCTATAAGAAGACACTCCCTCGGGATGACGCCCCCCCTCCCCCGTCCGTCATCCTGAGGAGCGCTCATCTCAGCGACGAAGGGTCTCCTCATTTTATGTCATAGTATGTATATTTTATTTTTAATTTAAAGATTTAATTTAATTGAAAATTAGATAAGATAACAGGAACATATCTAAAGCTATACTTTTGTGTATGGTTAAAGATATGAGGAGAGGTGAATAAGTTTACATTTGTCATTAGCCCAAGAGGCCGTCGGGAATGTTAAACCCACCTCTCCTGTTCCTTAAAGCCTGTATTTTACGATTGTTACGCTTAAAAGAACATCCTTAATATCTATTATTATAACCAAACAAATTTAAAAACAATAAATTTGGAGGGAAGAAAAATGAAATCAATAATTGCAGTAGGAATTGATGTATCAAAGGAGAAATTGGATGTTTCATTC
>JBPOJC010000089.1:0-4508 GCA_052034135.1 Caldisericota bacterium
AATGGGGTAAAAACTACATTAACTTTTCCTATAAAAATAAGGAGGAAAAGTTTAATTCATATAAAATTACCTTTAAGAATGAACTTAAAATTGAGAGACTTTCTTACAAAATTAATTATTTTGAAAACCTTATTATAGAAGTAATAGTTACTGCAGATATAGAAGATGGAAACAATACAATACTTACTTTAGAAACATGGTTTAGATTACTTTCGAATGAAGATTTATTTGTTTTTGTAAGATTTAAAAATAATGGGGTAGAGATTGAAAATTTTGAATACACTTTCTCGGTAATAAGTGAAAAAATTAGTGAATTCACGAACTTAATTCCTTATAGATTTACTTACAGTAAAAGTGATGACGGGTTAGTAAATATAGAAGAATCAAAAAAAATTAATCTGCCTGGAGAGACACTATATCTAAAAGTAAATGATAAAGAAAAAACAAAACTTACTTTATTTAAAGGTTGTGTTTTCCAATATAAAAATATCGGTTATGGCTTACAGGAAAGGATCGATGCTCCTTCAGAAATAACATTGATCTCAAATATGGTTGATTCGGAATTAAAAATTTTAAACACAATTAACTTCAAAATAAAGAATAACATTGAGGATTGGTACTTAATTTCTAAAAAGAGTCTTTTTAATATAAACTCTGCAGTTACTCAAAAATATATGAGAGTAACGGATTTTTCGCTAAAAAAGAGATATTTCGAGAATGGATTCTATTATCTAACTGAAAACAGTTTGGGATACAGAAATGAAAACAAGAATACCTATTATTGGGATTACTCAATGTATGCACAAAGAAGCTTGCTCGAATTCTACTTTACGAGTTATGAAACTTTTATTTATGATATTGCGATAAATTCATTATATGCACTTCATAAGAGTCGCAATAAATATGGCTTCTGGTATTCTACTACAGAATCAAATTGGCTAAAAAGCGAATACAAAATAAGTAATGAATATTTCGACACGAGATTTTCAGTAGATGCTGCAATTTTTTTAGCTTTTGTGTATAAAAGATTAAATATTAAAGAGGCACTTAATTTAAGTTCTCACATTGGTGATTTGCTTTTAGATTATATTAAAGAAGGAAGAGGTGTTAAAACCAAAAATAATGGTTTTTTGTTATATGACTATATAATCCCCGAAAACAAATCTTTTAAAACTCATTTTTCTCTAAATCATATATTAAATGAAGTTTATTTTCTGCTTATGCTTTATGAATTAACTGGTAATACTTCGTACAGGGATGCATCTATAAAAATTATAAATGGAATATCTTACTTTGGTAATAAATGGATTAACAAAAAAAATGGTGATCTCTATTACTGCGGAAAAGATACAGGTAAATTTGAAAGGAAAGATTATACAACCCTCACTTATAATGATCTAATTAAGGTCAACAAAATAACAAAGAGCGTACTAAAAGAAGAATTTGAAATAATAAAAACTCTTGGAGAAAGTAAAGAATTATTCCTTTTAAAGCAAGGAATAATTAAAGTGAAAAAATTTACCTTAGATAGAGATATAACATATGTCAGAACAGAAAAACCAAAATAATACCGAGTTAAAAGATGATAACACCTTAAGACCGTCTAATTTAACAGAGTATGTGGGTCAAGAGGCAATAAAAGAAAATCTAAAAATCGCAATGCTTGCTGCAAGGAGTAGAGGAGATTGTTTAGAACATATTCTTCTTTATGGTCCGCCAGGCTTAGGAAAAACTTCTTTGGCTAATGTTATTGCGAATGAAATGAAAACTAACCTTATAAAGACAACTGCAACTTCATTAAAGAGGGTTATTGACTTATTTTCCCTTGTAGTAACTTTAGATGAAGGAGATATTCTTTTTATTGACGAGATACATAGGCTTGATAAAAGAGTGGAGGAAGCCTTTTATAGTGTAATGGAAGATTTTCAAATAAATATAATACGCGGTAGTGGAAGAAATATAAAAGCAGTCTCAATACCTGTGAATAAATTTTCTCTTGTTGGAGCTACAACAAAAGCTGGGCTTCTTTCGAAGCCTTTGAGGGACAGATTTGGTCTTGTCTTCTCTCTAAATTTTTATTCCCCCCAAGAGCTTATAAAAATAGTATTAAATGCAGCAGCTTTCCTTGAAGTAGAAATAAATGAGAAAGAAGCACTTGAGATTGCTATAAGGTCAAGAGGAACTCCGAGAATCGCAATAAATTTAATAAAAAGAGCGAGAGATTATGCTTCTGTTTATAAAAGTGGAAAAATTGACAGCAGCACTATACAAAATACATTTGAATCTCTAAGAATCGATGAATTAGGTTTAGGTGAAGAGGATAGAAAATTGTTGCTTCTTTTAAAAAGTAAAAATGGTAAACCTCTCGGTCTAACGACTATTCAAGCAATATTAAATGAAGATAAAACAACCATTGAAGAAATGATTGAACCCTATCTTCTTTCTCTTGGTTTCATAGAGAAAACTCCAAAAGGTAGAATATTAACATCTAAGGGCTTTAAATACTTGATCGAGAAGGGTTACGAGGAAGAAGGAAATAATCTATTTTGAAAGATAAATTGTTGCTACATATTTGTTGTGCACCTTGTGGAATAGTGCCAGTCTCATCGTTTAAGGATGATTTTGAAGTTGTTGGACTATTTTACAATCCAAACATTCACCCATACAAAGAGTATCTGGATAGGCTTTCTAGTGTTAAAAAACTTTCTATTGATTTTAGGATAGACGTAATTTATGAGGAATATAACTGGGAGGATTTTTTAAAAGAATTAATATCAAATAATACTACACTTGAACCCTATCGCTGTGAGTTTTGTTATAAAATGCGTCTTATTAAGACAAATAATATAGCCAAGGAAATGGGTATTAGATATATTTCAACAACTCTTCTTTATAGTATCTATCAAAAACATGAACTTATTAAAGTTGTTGCTGATGAAGTAGTAAAAAATTCAGAATTCATTTATAAAGATTTTAGACCTTATTATAGAGAAGGAGTTATAAAATCAAAAGAGCTTGCATATTACAGACAAAAATACTGTGGATGCATTTTTTCAAATTATGATAGATACAAAAAGTGAATTTAAGCCCAAAAACCATAGAAATCTTGATAATGTCTTCCTAAAGATTGTAAAATTCTCAAAAGGTGAAAGAATCGCAATTCAAGGAATTAAGGATATTTCGATTATTCCTTCTATATCTCAAAAACTGAAAGATGATAACCTTATAGCGATAATTTCATCCGGGAAAAAGCTGTCTAATGAGCTATCAAATTACATAAAAGAATACAAAGTAGGCGATAAATTCATTTCTCTTTTATGGAATCTGGATAACATTACAAAACTTAAAGATGAACAATTTCACTTAATCGCTTTGATCGGAATAGAGCAACTCAAGGAAGACCCTGTTGCATATTTATCGAGTTATTTAAGGCTTCTTAAAGAGAATGGAAAGTTTATGGTTGTAATGGAAGAAAATAGTAAAAATGACCTCTTTTTAAAAAAGTTATTATATGAAGCAGAAATGGGGGAAATGATAGGTCTTCTTGAAAAAGTAGGTTTTTCAAACAGGTTCTTCATAAAGAAAATAATAGATAACGATTTTAAAGCTATTGCTATAACAGCACAAAAGCCAAGGTTAAATCCAACTGACTATTTTGGGTGAGTTTTATGACAAAACCTTAGAGAATAATTAATATCTATAATACATTTTTAGATGATTTAAAAAATAAAAAGTGCTAGAGTTAGTTGTATAAAATACTTAAAAGGTAATTACTTTAATTGTAGTATTTGCGATTTTTGTTTCTTTATATTTACTAAGCGGTGTTTTTGGTAATAAGAAGACTGAAGTTCCAACTAAAAACTGGGCAAAGTATTCTTCCAAAAACAATAACTCCGTGATCATAAGATTATATTTGGCAAAGAAATTAGATTGTTTTGTTATATAAGTGGCACAAGAAAAGGATTAAAGATATTATTTTCATGCTTGTGTTGTGGCAAAAATGCCATGAGATGTTAAAATGAACTAAATTAGACTCTTGCTATTATAATGGTTTTAGTGATAATTATTTTAAAATCTTATTAGAAAAGAAAGTTTTAATAAGGAGCTTTAAAAGATGGATAATAATAGCCTTAGAGTTCTTGAGCTTGATAAAGTCTTAAAGATTCTTTCTAGATATGCAAAAACAAAAGCAGGTATTCAAGAATGTTTATCTCTTAAACCTTCTTCTGATCTTGAAACTATTAAAACAAGCCTTAAAGAAGTCACTGAAGCGAAAAAATACATAAATAGTTATAGCACTCTACCTATTTTAGAAACAGATGAAGCGAAAGCAGCAGCTGATAGAGCTGCTATTAGTGGATTACTTAATGAAAAAGAATTATTAAGCATATTAAATCAGCTAAAAACTTTAAGAAAAATAAAAGATTCTTTTAAAGACATTAAAGATTATTATCCTCACCTATTTAAATATGTTTCACAGATTACACCCCAGAAGGAGATTGAAGATG
>JBPOJC010000018.1:0-2751 GCA_052034135.1 Caldisericota bacterium
AGAATCAACCCATATATAACCATCTGGTTTTACTGATGGTTTAATCTGTAAGTAATATTTTGAGTGATATTTATTATCATTTTTGTTAAATACATAAAAAGATAAATCCCCCCACTCCATTGCACCAATTTCATTGTTAGCAGGACAATTTAATGTTAAATTTGATCCTGTAGCAAATGAACAATCTGCATAAAGGATATAATATTTTTCTGTTTTAATCTCATGTCTTTTTTTAATCCAATCCCAGCTTCTTACAGTATACATAGTTCCATTCTCATTGTTTGCAGGAGAAATATTTTGAGGGTCGTGAACTATTATTTCGCTACCACCACCTGTATAACCTAAAACAACTACTACATGCTTACCCCAGTTTAAAATAACAGGGTGCCCCATATCAAGCTCAGAAAGGATTCTCCATTTAAGGTGAGGTATGCCAAAGTATGGAATATGTATAACAGAGCAACCTAACTTATCACTTAGAAAATCTCTTAAGGTCCATGCATATTTATAAATTTGGTATGGGTTTTCCCCTTTAAAAGGATTTGAACCTAAACCAAAATCTGAATCTTTTACATCAAGCTCTTTAAGAATCTCAAAAAGCTCAACATCTTTATTACCCTTTTTAAGTAGCATTTGAGCACAAGTTGATGCACATGAACCACCAATCTGTTCATAATATGGCATTCTTATTATCTTCTCACTGCTCTTTGGAGTATAATATGGAACCCAACCAATATATGCTGATAATTTATCTTTTAAACCTAAAGTTTCAGAAGAGGAGTTTAAGGATGAATTTAATTTTGAAAAGGAATTTGATTCAGAAGAGGATTTAGAAGAAGGGAGGTTTTTCTGGGTTTGAGTAGATGCTAAAGGATTTATCTTTACTGTTATAACACCACTACTTGAAGCATAACTATATTTTAGGTCAATCTTTTCATCATCCTCGAAATCATATCCAAAGACATTTAATTCTTCATCCTTTAAATCTTTCTTTCCAGTAACACTTAAGGTTATTTCTCCTTTAAGGTCTTTTAATCCAGTTAGCTCAAATCCTAATGTATCAAGGCATGAAAAAGAAGGATTTATTATTGATTTTAAAGTTACTTTTGCATCTTTTGAGAATGCATTCTTAGGAACAGAAAGCTTTGTTCCATCAGAAAGAGTAAGTTCACCACCGATAGAAGTAAATACTTTTTCACCACTTGAGGATAATTTATCTATAACCTGAGAAGCTTTCTCTTCATAAGTTATAGTTATTGTCTTTGTTTTATCATTCCAATCTACAGTGCATCCTAACTCTTCTGTTACAAATCTTATAGGGAGCATAGTTCTTCCATTTATAATTTGAGGTGATACATCAAGTTCTGCTATTAACCCATCAACTTTAGCTATTGTTTTATCAATCCATAGTTCTATTGTTGTATTCTTGAATTTAATAGTTACCTTTTTTGCATTACTATCCCAATCAATTGTTCCTCCTAATTCTTCTATTATTGCTCTTATTGGAACAAGAGTTCTACCTTTTATGATAACTGGTACTGTTCCTCTACCTGGGTCTATCTCTTTCTTTACTCCGTTAACTGTCATATATTTATTATTAATCTGGAGGATAATTATGATTTTACTTTCCTTTGCAAGACAGGCATTGTTAAGATTCTTATCATATGAATTAATATTAAATAACTTATTGGTAGGAGAATATGTTGGAATAATACCTGGAATTAAGAGAAAAATAATTAATATTACTGAGAGTAAATATAAAGTTCTTTTCTTCATTCCTAAACCCTCCTTCAAAAATATGATTAAGAATTATTTGTAGATTTGACTACTATTAAAAGAAAATTAAATAATTTTTCAATAAAATTGAAGTAAAATTTTATAAATTAAAATTCATAAGAAACGAAGAAGAACTCATTTGTTAATTTGACCTATATTTATTATTTACTAAAATGCTATTTTGGATTTAAAATGTATACAATTTATATATTTGACGAGATAAGGTGATTTTTCGAAAAATAGCTTGAAAGGAAGATTATGAAAAATAGATTTTTAGTTGTATCGTTAGCATTTCTTATGATTTTTACAATTATACCCAAGGGTGTAGGAGCTGCTGAAAAAAAGACTATACGAGTAAATACAGATCCTCGTATTGAATTAATGTCTGTTGTTGAGCTTTTAGCTGGATATTGGCCTATGTGCCAATATGATCTCGAATACACTCAAGAAGTTTATAATCAATTTGGTTCATACTGGGATCATCCTGTCCTCCGCAAATTTGTAAATATGTGGTTTATGTTTGGTTTCTCTGAGGAAATTCCTTATGCTCTTATGCTACATCTTTCTGATCCTCCAGAATTACTTATAAAAACCAATATACCAAAATATATTCTCGATAGAGCAGGTGGAGAAAAAAACCTCTATGAATTTATAGATTTATTACGTGATTTTGCCAAAAAGTCACAATTTAAGGAGTTCTATGAAATTAATCGGGCATTATACAAGGAACATGTTGATAAAGTAACAGAATTATTATCCGATAAAGACTATGCTCAGATTCTGGAAGATTTTTTTGGACCTAACCGTTATGGTTATGCCATTATTTTGTCCCCTCTTGTCTACGAAAGAGGCTATAGTATCAACTTTAGTGGTCAAATTTATTGTATTATTGGACCTTACAAAAGTATTGAAAGAAAGCCTGTTTTTGATGATCCAGAAGCTTTATCAAGGCAGGTTTATCATGTTTTTAGCCAA
>JBPOJC010000087.1:0-2572 GCA_052034135.1 Caldisericota bacterium
TATTTTAGATGTTGATATTCACGGACCAAATGTTCCCAAGATGTTGGGGATTGAAGAGAGAAGGTTCGTTATGTCTGAATCTGGTATTGAACCAATTGAAGTTAATTCATCTCTAAAAGTTGTAAGTATTGCTTTTGTTTTAGAAAATAGAGATCAACCTGTTGTCTGGCGTGGACCACTCAAAATGATAGCTATAAAGCAATTTTTAAGTGATGTTAACTGGGGTGAACTTGATTACCTAATTATTGATTCTCCACCCGGTACAGGCGATGAGCCATTAAGTGTATGTCAGCTTATTCCAGATATAAATGGAGCGATTATTGTTACAACACCACAGGATGTAGCTATTTTGGATTCCAGAAAAAGTGTCTTGTTTGCAAAAGAGCTAAATGTACCAGTATTAGGTATTATAGAAAATATGAGTGGCTTAATTTGCCCTTATTGTGGAAAGGAAATAAACCTGTTTAGCAGAGGTGGTGGAGAGAAGGCTGCTAATGACTTAAATGTTCCATTTTTAGGGAGAATTCCTATTGAACCTGAAATTGTGGAGTCTTGTGATTCAGGAAATCCTTTTTTGCATTTTAAGAAACAGAGTTCAACTGCATTATCTATGAACAAAATATTAGATAAGATTGTAGAGCAATTTTATGATAAAGAAAAATTATAAATACATTTATGGTCCTGTTTCTTCCTGGAGATTAGGTAGCTCTTTAGGAGTAGAACCCATTTCAGAAGATAAAAAGTATTGTAGTTTTGACTGTATATATTGCCAGCTTGGTAGAACAGCTGTTCTTAGCGATGAAAGAAGAAATTTTATTTCTACTTTTGATCTCGTAAAAGAAGTTAATACCTTACCAGCTATAGAAATAGATTACATTACATTTTCAGGAACAGGTGAACCTACTTTAGCAAAAAACTTAGGAGAGATGATAAATGCAGTAAAGCAGATTAGAAAAGAAAGGATAGCAATTCTAACAAACTCCTCTTTATTAGATAAGCTTGATGTTCAAAGAATAATGATAGATTTTATTATGGAGAGACTGATTTGTTTTAAATACAATCTTGATGAAATGTATAATAACATTTTATAAGTTAGAATGCAGGTGGTATAATTTTCTTTTTCTTTGTTTTTTTCCACTTCTAAAAGGGGTTCATTCTTTTCATGTTTGAAGAAGTAATACTTCATGGATTCCGCATCAAGTGCAGAAATGACAGAGAGGTAAATGTCATCCTTGAAATCTCACCTACTGTCATCCTCGAAATCTTTTATCGGGAATCCAGACCAATTATTATAAGTATAATGAAAATGGGATCCTTGCAAACCATATTTAAAATATACTCCCACAGGTTGACTGGTGGTAAATGTCATTCCCGCGAAAGCGGGAATCCATAGTAACTTGTCATCCCCAACTTGATTGGGGATCCATTCTTTTCTTCTTCTATTAGAAGAAAGAAATACTTCCTGGATTCCGCATCAAGTGCGGAATGACGGAGAGGGAATGTGCTGAATGACAACACAACACTAATGTCATTCCCGCTCCTTTTTTGTCATTCAGAGCGATTGCGGGAATCCATAGTATCTGTCATCTTCGTAATGTGGTATTTGCGCACTGGTACTGAGATACCTTCTCTTCTATGTATTTTTTGAAGGATTTTTAATCAAAGGCATCTATATAATTTCCATAATATTTTTGATGAATAAAATCGCAAAATTATTAAAAATAATATAATAGTATAGTATAATGTTTCCTAATTCCTGTTAGGGGGAAAAAGTAAGATGAAAGCTTATAGGTTTCTTTGGATACCCAAAATTTTAGCTTTAGTATTTATAGTATTTTTGTCACTTTTTGCATTAGATGTATTCTCAATTGAAGCTACGTTTTTTCAAAAACTTTTGGGTTTATTAGTTCATCTAATTCCATCATTTATACTGATAATTGCTTTAACAATTTCTTGGGAAAAGCCTATTATTGGTGGAATTATATTTATGGTTTTAGCAGTAGTTTTCTCGATTTTTTTTGGAATTTATCCAATTGATCTGTCTAAGTTTTTAATTATTCCATTCCCCCCAATTTTAATTGGTATATTATTTGTAGTTTTTGGAATATATGCTCGAAAATATAATAATACCCAGAATTATTTAAAATAATATTATGAAGTTCCCCCCAAAAACTGGACAAAACATTAAAGTGATTTTAAGATTAAAATTAACGAAAAAATGAAGAGAAAGGAAAAAGATGAAAAATAATAGAAAAATATATGACGGGAACTTTAAAGCAAGAGTAGTTTTAGAAGTTATTAGAGGGCAAAAAACTATTAGTGAAATAGCAAGTGAATACGGAGTTCATCCTAACCAGATAATAAACTGGAAAAAGAAAGTAATAGAGAAACTACCGGAGATCCTTTCTAATAGTAATGGAAAGAATGGCAATAATGGCTCTTCTGACCTTGAAGCTGAATTATACAGACAAATAGGACAACTTAAAGTAGAATTGGACTGGCTTAAAAAAAACTCTCTGACACTCCAATCAATGAGAAGAGGAAACTAATAGATATGAGTTTGAATGCTTCT
>JBPOJC010000075.1:0-2494 GCA_052034135.1 Caldisericota bacterium
AAGAGCTATGTTAAGTATGTTAACTTACTGCGAAAAAAGGTGAAACTAAAACTAATATTTCTTTCTCTTATGATGGAATGAACAGAATAAGTGGATATGGTAAAACTATAACTGAATTAGGCTCACCACCTCAGACTGAAGAGTGGAGCTTCTACTATGGTATTATTAGAATAGAGAAAGCAGTTAGGTTATAGAATGGAATGCAAGAATGCAAAATAAATGGAGGTGATTTGCATGAAGAAAGCTTACTTTCTTTATTGAGATAACTCTTCTAATTTTAATCTTGGTGTTTTTAGTATTAAACTTAACAATTAGCTATTCCTCTTCAAAAGGACCAAAACAACTTGAATCTGAACTTGTCCGCTTATATAAAATTGGAGATAGGGTATATAGCATAAAACCTAAAGGTGAAGAGATCAAAATAGTGTGGGGCACTGCGAGTTATCCGATGACGAACCTTGATGAAATGAGAAATGATGAAATAGACTTAAGAAAAATAGATTTAGAAAAAGTAAAATTAACTGATTATGAAACAATTCCACTTTTTATTACAAAAACAAATTTTAGATTAGGTGAAAAAGAATATAAATTCAATATTGTAATCGACAATAGGTTTCAGGTATGGCTTGACCCTGACTACAATTTTAATAATTCTGTTCTTAAAGGCATATTTTAGCAAATTTTTACAATCTTTGGAATACAAACATTTGAGGAATTATTAGATGGCGGATACCAAGATAAACTTGATAGTTCAAGTGAAAACAATACTATAGGACCATTTGTTTTCAATCCTGGTTAGTTCCTCCAAAAATAATTATTTCCAAAATTATATCGGGTAAAGAGATTGAATTGTTTAGTTATATAAGAGGCACAAGAAAAGGATTAAAGTTATTATTTTCATGCTTGTGTTGTGGCGGAAATACAAAGAGATGTTAAGGTTAAGATATTTATGCATTCAAGAAAAGCTTTAATACCATTATCTATTATTGAGTCGGAAGGATAAAAATAAGGGGAATGTAAACCAAAAGTCTCTTCTTCCTCTCTGCTTCCGAGCCAGAAATAAAATGAAGGATAATTTTTGGACAAGTATCCAAAATCTTCAGCTGTGAGTTTTCTACTGCAAACTAAAAATGGAAATTTAAGTGATAGCGGATCTTTTAGCTTATCAAAGAGATGATCATCTATAATAACTTCGGGGCAGGTAGCCTCCTTTTTAAAATCCACGTTTATACCGCTCTTTACTGAGAAAGAGTCAATTATGGAGCTAAACGATTCTAAAAAATTTTGGATATCTAATAGACTCCCTCCTCTAATTGTTGCTTCAATCTCTGCATTACCTGGAAGAATATTTCGAGCCTCACCAATGGAAACTTTTCCTATACCAAAAAATATTTCCCCACTTTTAACCTGCTCCAGCTCTCTTACTTTAGATACAAAATCAATAAATCCAGGAATAACGCTGATTCCTTTATCAGGGGTCACTATATGAGAGCTTTTTCCAGTTAAATTTATGTCTAATTCTACTGAAGATGAAAATAGAGTTCCCTTTCTGGTTGCAATCTCTCCATAAGGAAATTCATCTGTTACATGAAGCGCAAAAGCATAATCAACTTTATAGTTAGATAATATAGAGCTATTAAGAATCATTTTAGCCCCAATCCCTGCTTCTTCGGCTGGTTGAAAAAGAAACAAAATATTTTTATTAATATTTTGTTTTAAAGCTTCGATTATTAAACCATACAGTATTGCTGTATGAATATCATGTCCACAAGCATGCATAAAACCATTTTTAGAAGAGAATTTTGAAGAACTTTTTTCTGTAATTGGCAGAGCATCAATATCTGCTCTAAAAAGAAGATAACTTCCTGAATTAACTCTATATTCGCAGATAAGTCCAGTATTTAAGGGAGTAAGAATTTTTAAATCCTTTGAAATGGATTTAATCGATTCAATTATAAGTTTTGTAGTATTGAATTCTTTTAAAGAGGTTTCAGGGTTTTGATGCAAAATATGGCGTAATTCAACAGGATCAGGATATAATTCCACTTTCTATCTAACTCCTCTATAGAGATCTTTAAAGGTTTCCCTTGCTCTTATTAGCTCAATTGAACCATCATTATGAACTAAGACTTCTGGTGGAAGGGGATAACCATTGTAATGATTAGCCATCGAAAATCCATACGCACCAGCTGCACAAAAGGCAATTAATGAACCTTCCTCTGGTAAAAACTCAGTAGCATTCCTATAAAGAACATCACCGCTTTCACATATCGGTCCAACAATATCATAATTTTCTTTAACATTAGAGGTTTTACCGATTATCTTAAAAGGATGAACTGCACCATACAGAGCAGGGCGTATAAGATGATTCATTCCTCCGTCTACCACGACAAATGTTTTTGCACCATTATGTTTTATTCTAATAACTTTTGTAAGATATACTGAAGATTCACCGACTATAAATCTACCAAATTCAGCAATTACTTTAAAATCT
>JBPOJC010000015.1:0-7015 GCA_052034135.1 Caldisericota bacterium
ATCGGTAGAAGTGATAGAGCCAGAGTCTCTAAGAAAAGAAATAAAAGGTGAAGTGTCAAAACTTTCAAAAATTTATAAAGAATAATTAAAAGGGTCTTATTTTGGCACTTTAAAGATTATAATGTAAATTACACAATAGATTGTAATTAGAAAGTTTTGGAAATTACGAGGAGGGTAAGCAAAGACATGATTCTTATAGAAACTTACAGAAATCCGTTAATTTTCAAAAATTATCTTATGTTCGTGGTTTTAATATGTTTAAAGTAGGATATGAAAGGAGAAAAAATGATTGAAGCAATTAAAGAATTAGGAGAAATTATTATGGAAAAAGAAAAAGTTGATGAACTAAGCTCATTATTGGAAGATCCTAATTCAAGTGGTAAATATAAAGATATAATTACTATAACTTTTGTCAAGAATGCTGATGCTTGGGAATTGAAAGATATCGAAATGGAGGAGCATGATAGAAATAAGGCTCTAAATTATTTGTATAGGCCTGGCCCAAGTAATGCCCCTAATTATTCACCATCGGTGAAGTTAACCGACATTGACAAAACTTACCCACTAAAGATTAAAGGATGGTTTAAAAAAACTCTATCTGAAAAAAATCTACTAAATAATGAAGAGAAAAAATTCATTGAAGATATTAATAGTCTACTGGATAAAAACGAAGATTTAATAATTGAGAAAATTAAACAATTTAGAGCAGAAACACCGAAAAAGGACAGGATATTTATTACTTTAAAATTCGAAGAAAATAATACAGTAAAATATCTTGGTGACATTAAAGTGTTTGAAAATATTCTAATACAGACCATTACAGAAAAGGAAAACATTAAAGGGCTTAGAAACGGTGTTTGTTCAATTTGCAAAGAAAAAAAACCTGTAACAATTGGTGATGGAATCTATACATTTTTTACTATTGATAAGACTGGCTTTATCTCGGGAGGATTAAGAAAAGAAGATGCATGGAAAAACTTTCCAATTTGTCAAACATGTAAAAGAAATATCGAAAAAGGAAAGAAATATTTAGAAACAAATTTAACTTTTAAATTTGCAGGCTTAACCTATCAATTAATTCCAAAGTTTATAATTGGAAGAGAATTTGTCTCAAGCGAAGTAATTGATATTTTTACAAATACCACAAAGATTTTTAAATTGAAAGAGAATGTACAAAAGAAATATCTTGGAGAAGAAAATGAAATTCTTGGTTATTTAAAAGAACATGAGGACTATCTAACGCTTAATTTTCTTTTTATTCAGAAGACGAATAAAGCTGAGAGAATTCTTTCATTAATAGAAGATGTTTTCCCGTCACACTTAAAACGATTATTCAGTATAAAAGACGAGGTTGATTTACCCTACAATAAAGATTTTACTTTCAAAACGATTTGGAATTTCTTCTCTAAATCTGGCCAAAATAAAAAGGATGCAGACCTTAAAGCATATTTTCTTGATTTATCAGATAGAATATTTAAAGGAAAACCAGTAGATTTTTCATTTGTATTGAAATTTCTCATGAAGAGAATAAGGACAAGTTTTGTTAATGATGATCATTTTAATTTTACAGTTTTAGATGCATTGATGATAGTTTCTTTTTTGCAAAAATTAGAGCTAATAAATATGGAGGTATTTAACATGGAAGAAAGAATTTTTTCAGAACTATTCGAAAAGTTTAAACCAACTTTTGAGAGTCCTTTAAAAAGAGGACTTTTCTTGCTTGGAGGTTTAACCCAACTTTTACTTAACACTCAATATTCAAGGAGAGAATCTACGCCTCCTTTTCTTAAGCAGTTAAAAGGTTTAAAAATGGATGAAAAAGATTTTAAGGGGCTTATTCCAAAAATCCAGAATAAACTTTATGAATATGACGCTTTTGATAAAGGTAAGCAAAAGTTAGCAGAAGAAGCATCTTATTACTTGTTGACGGCTGGAGATAATTGGAAAATGTCCACCGATGAAATGAATTTTTATTTTGCTACAGGCATGAATCTCATAAACGAGATTGCAAAAATAATTTATCCTGAAAAAAAATCTTCAGGTGAAAAACAAAATTAGGGAGGTAAAATTAAAATGAATTTAGTAAAAAACAGATCCGAAGTTTTATTTCTTTATGATGTAGTTAACGCAAATCCAAATGGTGATCCTGTCGATGAAAATAAGCCGAGAATAGATGAAGAGACAGGGAAGAATATTGTTACTGATGTGAGGCTTAAAAGAACAATAAGAGACTATCTCCATGACTACAAAAATAACGACATTTTTGTTTTAGAGATTAGAGATAAAGATGGAAAGTTAAAAACTAAGGAAGACAGATTAAAAGACTTTAATAATGACCCTGAAGCAATTATTAATAAATGCATAGATATAAGACTTTTCGGTGCCACCACTGCAGTCGAAGGTCAGACTATGGCTCTTACAGGTCCAGTACAGTTTAAATATGGAGTATCTTTGCATAAGGTAGATTTAACCTATATAAAAGGAACAACTGTTATGCCTTCCCAAGCCGATAAAAAACAGGGTACTTTTACTGAAAGATACATTCTACCGTATTCCTTAATTGCTTTTTATGGAGTCGTTAATGAAAATGCTGCAATGAACCAAGGACTTAATTTATCAGAGGAAGACTTAAATTTAATGTTTGAGAGTATGTGGAACGGGACAAAGAATTTGATATCTGGTTCAAAATTTGGTCAAATTCCACGGTTATTGTTACAGGTTGTTTATAAGGAAGGTAATTTCTATATCGGAGAACTCGACAAAAAAATTACATTAAAGACTGAAATTGAAGAAGAAAAAATAAGAGATATTTCTGAGATAAGAATTAATATCGATGAATTATGTAACTCCTTAGACAAAGAAGCGAGTAAAATTGATAAAATTAGGCTAAAAGTTGATGAAAGAATTAAATTTCTATTAAATGACAAGGTTGTTAATCTTTCCGAAGCATTAAAGGGATTTAGAATAGAAGCTTTCAGTTTCTAAATTGATTAAGCCCAATAAGTTTTTCAGAAGGGAGCATTAAAAATGAAGGTTGTTGCTTTCGATATTTTTGGCGATTTTGCCCATTTTAGAAGATTTTATACTACTTCTTCGCCTCTAACTTTTTCTTTTCCTCCGCCACCAACTATAGCAGGTATATTAGGTGCTATTGTTGGAATTGATAAAAAGAAATATCTTGATATTTTTTTATCCGGAAAATGCAAAATTAGCGCAAGAATAGTTAAGCCAGTAAAAAGAATAAGAATCGGTTTAAATTTTATCAATACAAAAGACAATTATTGGATACCAGTCAAGAGAGGTAAGCACGAGGCAAGGACTCAAATTAGAGCTGAATTCATTAAAGATCCTTATTATAGAATTTACATATCACATGAAGATAATGATATTTTTAGTGAATTAACTGATATGTTAAGTAAGCATAAGACTTACTTTACTATTTCTTTGGGTTTAAGCGAACTATTAGCAGATTATAATTATATTGGTGTATTAAATTTAAGAGAAACAAGAGATTACGAAGGAGACATTTGTTCGATTATTCCAGTTTACCGTATTAGAAATTCAAAAATTATTTTTGAAAATGGTAAAAAGTACTTTAAGGATAGAGTCCCTATAATAATGAATTCTGAGAGAAAGGTTGAAAAATATGATGATGTAATATATGAAGCACAGGGTAATACTATAAAAGCAGCTGTAAATGAATGCTGGGAGACAGATGATGGAGAACAAATCCTGTTTTTCTGAGCTTTACTCCCATCCAGGAAAATATCTTGAAGATCATTTAATAAATGTTTCAAGAATATCATTCCAGAACTTGCTTTACTCTCCAATAATCAAAATTGGTAATTACACAAAAGATGAAATTTTGAGAGTAGTGAAAATTTGCGGATTATCACATGATTTAGGTAAAGCGACAGAATTTTTTCAGGTTTATCTCGATGATAAAAACAAAGAAAAAGTTAAAGAAGCAAGGCATTCACTAATATCTTCAATTGCAACGTATTATTTAGTAATTGATGAATTCAAAGAAAACTGTAGTGCAAATGAAGATAAAATAAAGATGCTTGCTTTTGCCTCATTTATGGCAGTAAAGAGACATCATGGAGATATGAGTGATGTTTATAGCGAAGCTGTTTTATTAGATTCAGAAAAAAGTTTACTAAAAACCCAAATACAAAGTATTGATAGTAATAAATTTGATATTTTATGTAATAACTTAAAAACGGAGAAAGAAACAATAAATATAAATAAAAAAATTTGGTCAGAGTGGATTGAACAATTTGATTTGTCTCTTTATTCCAGAAAACTTAGAAAGCTTGGTGATGAGAGAAATTTAGATTTTTACTTATTATTCAATCTTATTTTTTCTTTATTGATTGACGCTGACAAGACAGAGGTTAGCATTGGCAAAAATTTAGATAGAAAATTTACTGAAATTGACTACAAAATCGTTGATAGTTATAAAGAAAAATCTAATTTTGGTAAGACTTTTCTAAATGAATTCAGAGAAAGTGCTTACACAGAAGTAGTTTATCATGAAATAAATTTAGATGAGAGAATATTGTCTTTAAATCTCCCAACTGGTCTTGGTAAAACTTTTACATCGTTTGCTTATGCCCTTAGATTAAGAGAAAAGGTATCAAGAACTAAAGGTTACACACCGCGTATTATATATTCTCTTCCATTTCTTAGCATTATTGACCAGAATGCTTCAATTTTTGAAGAGATTTTAATGAATGGAAATTTAAAACCTGACACTTCACTTCTTCTCAAACATCATCACCTCTCGGAATCGTATTATAAAAATGATGAAAATGAATTTGAACCAGATCAAGCTAAAATTCTCATTGAAGGGTGGAACTCAGAAATTATAGTAACTACTTTTGTTCAGCTTTTCCACACACTTATTTCTAACAAAAACTCTACTCTCAGAAAATTTCATAGATTGGCTGGCAGTATTATTATTTTAGATGAAGTTCAGTCAATACCTTTTAAATATTGGTTACTTGTTAAAGAGATTTTTAATAAACTTGTATTAGAGTTTGACTCCTACATTATTTTTGTTACTGCGACGCTACCCTTAATATTTGAAAAAGAAGAAATAAACCCTTTAATTAAACCTGAAGTATATTTCTCCAAGCTTGACAGAGTGGTGATACGATCAGACATTGAAAAGAATATTACCTTAGAGGAATTTGTGGATAATCTTTGTATTTGCGAAAATAAAAGTTATCTTTTCATTATGAATACCATTAGCGAAGCGAAAAAGCTTTATGAGCTTCTTGAAGAGAAAAGTGATTGCAAAATCTTATTTCTTTCAAGTCATGTTACTCCACTTGAAAGGTTGGAACGAGTAAAAGAAATACGAGAGAAGGGTGTTAGGATATTAGTTACAACACAGATTGTTGAAGCTGGAGTAGATATAGATTTTGATATTGCATATAGAGATTTAGCACCGCTTGATTCGATTACACAATCTGCTGGAAGATGCAATAGAAATTGGAGAAATGGAAAAGGTGAAGTTAATATAATTAGTTTAAAAGATGAGAAGAAAAATTATTCAAGTTATGTTTACGATTCAATTTTACTTGATATTACAAGAAAAATACTTACAGATAACAAGATGATTTCGGAAAAAGATTACTTTGAAATCATGGAGAAATATTATTATGAAATAACAGTAAAAAAATCTAAAGATGTATCCAAAGATTTACTCAGTGCAATTTATAGTCTTAAATATAAAAGCGAAGACGAAAGTAAGGGAATTAGTGATTTTAAATTGATAGAAGAAGATTATCAGAAGGTGGATGTTTTTATCGAGTTAAATAATGATGCCAAAAATGTATGGTCTAAATTTGAACATATAAAAGAAATTAGAGATCTCTTCGAAAGAAGATTAGAATTTAATAAAATAAAAAGCGATTTCTATAATTATGTTATTTCAATACCAGTTAAAGCTAAAAATATTCCACCAGAGGTATTAGGCTTTAGGTATGTAAATATGGAAAGCCTTAACGATTATTACGATGAAAAAACTGGCTTTAAAACCAAAGGTGAAGCTTTAATATGGTAGTTTCTGGAACTCTGATACAAAATTATCTAATTTGTAAAAGGCAAACTTGGCTTATGTCCAGGGAAGTAATTCCAGACCAGGACCATACCTATATAGAAATAGGACGTCTTGTTGATGAAGAAAGTTATGATAGAGATAAAAAGAAGATAAATATTGGGGATATGGTTTTAGATGTAGTTAGAGGAAAAAATGAAGAGATAATAATAGGCGAAGTTAAAAAAAGTTCGAGAGCTATTGATAGTGCAACTTTGCAACTTGCATATTACCTTTACAATTTAAAAGAATTGGGAATTACAAGTAAAGGTATTTTGCTCTTCCCTAAGGAAAGAAAAAGAATAAATGTGACGTTAACTGTTGAATTGGAATCAAAACTTTTAAATTTAATTGAAGAAATTAAGGAATTAATTGACAGTAATATGCCACCTCCTAAAGAAAAAATTAGATTTTGCACTCATTGTGCATATAGAGAGTTTTGCTGGTCATGAAGGGTACAATCTTCGTATTTTCAAGTGGAGAGCTTAAAAGGAAGCAAAATACCATTTATTTTGAGGGTGATAAGGGGATTAAAAAATTTATTCCCATAGAAAATACAAATGAATTACATCTATTTGGCGAAGTAACAATAAACAAAGAAGTTTTAGAATTTTTATCTAAAAATGAGGTAATTTTGCACTTTTATAATTATTATGGTTATTACGTTGGAACGTACTATCCGCGAGAGCATTATAATTCAGGTTTTATGATTTTAAATCAGGCTACTCATTATATAGACAACGAAAAGAGGATGATCTTAGCAAGAAAGTTTGTTTTAGGTGCTGCTCAGAATATGGAAAAAGTTTTATCCTATTATAATGCGAGGGGCACACAGGTAAAAGAGGAAATTGATAAAATAGATTCTCTAAAGAAACTTATTCAGGATCAAACTAATACAGACTCATTAAT
>JBPOJC010000006.1:0-6490 GCA_052034135.1 Caldisericota bacterium
TTCTAATAGTTTCGTCTTCCTCGCTATAAATCACTCGTAATATTTTCCCTAATTCAATTTTATTTTTTTCTGAGAACCAGTAATTAATCCTATTTTCATGTTTCTTAGGAATTAATGGCTCAATCCTATTCAAGAGAATCATGCGGATTCGTATAGGGCATATCACCACATTTCCCAGCTGGTATTTCTATTTTAAGTGGAAGATATTCTTTTAAATTTACAAACGCCAAACCATCTGATTCCACTATATTTCCTTCTGATATTCTTACAGGCAAGTCAGCAAGCTCTTCTAAAATATGTTTAGTTTTCTTGTTAAATTGATTATTGTCATTTTTAGAAACCACCCAACAGGGATTCCATGCTATATCTTGAATGCCTACTTGTAAGCAAAACTTAGCAGTATTCCTAACAATACTAAGTGGAATATTTTCCTGATGGAAAGCATCAACAGAAATAAGTATCTTATTCACTCCAGATTCTGCTAAGTTTTTAGCTATTTCCTAAATCTCTATTTCGCTTTTTGACCAATAACCATTCGTAATTATCTCTCTGGATGGAATTCCTGCATTCATAGCTTCTTTATGGATAGCACAAACAACTTCAGGAAATAGTAAAGGCTCTCCACCAAATGTCATAATAGATTTAGGACTATATTTTTCGCTAACTTTTTTAACTATATCAACGGCAACAGATTTATCAATATGTTCAGGGAATTTTTCTTTCTTTAAAGTAGAATAGCAATGTATGCATCTTCTATTGCAAAAATAGGTAACAGCAAACTCTATTCGGTTAACAGTTAAATACCTGCTCATGCAATACTTACTCCTACTATATCTCTAATTAAATGATGATTTTTTTATTATCATAGAATGTCTTATGAACAAATTGTCTAGCCCAAAGCTGCCCACCATAAACTAATAAATAGAAATCAACTATCGAAGTTTTTATCTTTCTGGAAATACTATACTGCTGTAAAAATCTAACAACTTTCAACTTTTCTTTTTCAGAACCTAAAGAGGCAATCCCGAGATCCTTAGCTACTTTCATGACTACAAGATCAGGTTTAATGCAATCGTAACCAATGTTCAAAAGAAAATGCAATAAACTTGTGGGCTGCTTAAAAAATGGCATATTTTCTCTTTCTAATTTAGTTTTAAGTTTTTCAAATTCTTCCCAGAATTTTTCAATATCTTCATTTGATTTTAAATTTACTGGCATATCTCTCAACAACACCGCAAAACTCCCATATTTTGATTTTATTGAAACTAAAGACTTTGCACAATCGATAATTGAAGCAATTTTCTTTTTATATCTGATGACTTTTATTTTATCCCAGAAATGACTGATTATAATATCTGGATCCATTTCCGCAACTTCGCTTATTTCGAAATTATGGAAAATTTCATCAAAAATCCCTTTATCAAGCATTTCCGAAACCAAATTAGATGGTGCATTTTGACTATAAGCTATCAAAATCGCAAATCGTCTTAAAACATCGTTATCATCTTTAATTTTAGCAGGATTCCTCTTCTTGCGTTCATTGATCTCATCGGAAAATTGTGGCTCTATTTTTGCTTTATATAATTCTTCTCTGATTAAATCTATCGAATTAAATATCAGGGTTATTTCTTCATCTTTCATAAGCATTTTCTCCTTTTTTAAATTTTAACATAAAATATAGCAACATTTATCTCTTTAGAAAATGTATTTATTAAACAAATTCTGCCTTAGTGGAACTTGCTTTCAGATTCAGTAACAATATATCTTCCTCCATAATTGTAGCGATAAAGAATTTTCATATTTAAGGCTTCATAAAATCTTGATTGTTCCATTAATTTTACATTTTTCCTTTATTTGCTTTAATAAAAGCATTGCTCATATGCGAAAATATACAAACATTAATAGCAGTTGCTTTTTGGAGGCTTGATTGGCATTCCGTAAAGGAATAAATGGATTTATTTTTCTAACAATTGGACAGCTTATTTCAATGATAGGCTCCTCTATGACTCAATTTGGATTAGCAATATGGATCTGGAAAATAACTGGCAAAGCAGCACCATATAGTTATATTGCAGTATTTTTTATGATTCCAAATTTATTATTCTCACCAATAGCAGGTGCCTTTGTTGATAGATTGCCTAAAAAGAGAGTTTTAATATTACCTGATTTATCATCGGGAATAATAACAATAATTACAATGATCCTATATGTTTCGTCCAAACTATCATTGCCTTTCCTATATGCTGGAGCATTTTTATCAGGTATATTCAATTCACTACAATGGCCGGCATATTCTGTCACTATGAGCTTAATGGTTGAAAAAAAAGATTTAGTAAGGGCAAATGGTTTTTACTCAATATGTGAAACTGCACCAGCTTTAATTTCACCTATTTTGGCAGGCTTCTTGCTTCCAATAATTGGCTTAAATGGCATTTTCTTGATTGACATAGCAACTTTTATTATAGCCGTTTTTATAGTAATGATAGTTTTTATTCCAGATATTATTCTCAATGAGGATAAGATTGAATCAAAGAAACAAAACATTATTAAAGATTCATTATTCGGTTTTTCTTATATCTTTCAAAGAAGGGCATTATTTGCTTTATTATCAATTTTTTTACTGGTAAACTTCTTTAGTGGATTTTCCAATGCACTACTTGCACCAATGATCCTTGCAAAAACTAATAATAATTCAGTTTTCTTGGGTATTATACAATCATGTTTCGGAATAGGGGGAATCATTGGAGGACTATTAATGACTTTCTGGGGTGGAACGAGAAAAAAGATAGTTAGCTTATTAATAGGAATGATGTTTACAGGAATTGGGGAAATACTGTTAGGTCTTTCAAAAGCTCTGCCTTTTTATATACTTTCTATTTTAATTATTTCAATAGCAACCATTGTTACAAATGCTTCCAGCCAGGCTATATGGCAATCAAAAGTACCCTCTCATTTACAGGGAAGAGTATTTTCAGCAAGAAGATTTATTGCTCAATTTGTTGGCATTATACCAATGGCTATCAGCGGTCCATTAGTCGATAAATATTTAACTCCTTTGTTTTCGAAACTCACAGCTTTATCAAATATTTTTGGTGAAGGTAAGGGTGGTGCTATAGCATTATTGTCTTCATCAGGAGGCTTTCTAACTATCATTGTTGTCATTGTATCTTTATTTTCTCCGCTGGTTATGAATGTTGAAAAAACTGATACAGATTTATAAAATATACTAAAAGTATAAAACCCTTAAATCTATCAGCAGACGGAAAGATGTTCGCTTAGATATTTCGGTTTTTGGTAATCATACAACCTCACATTTATCTAAAGCAAAATGCTAAGTTAATCGATCAAACCTAAAGTATTTAACGGTCAACTTTCGTTAAGTTTAAACAAATTATAAAAATCTTTAATTTGACTAACCTTTTTATTTATCCTGTTTGCTTCCAATAAGTGAGGTAATAACCGCTATTCCAGCAAGTATTCCTCCTACTATATAAGCATATTTTAATCCTGATAGAAAACTGAGAGCCTCTGAATCATTAAGTATATTACTTTTAAGGATGTAAGGCGAAACAAAAGAATAAAGCACCATTCCACCTGTTGCTATTCCTAATGACATTCCTACATTTCGCATTGTTGCAAGAATGCCTGATGCGGTGCCTAAATGAGACCTTGGACTACTGCCCATAACAGCACTATTATTTGGTGATTGGAAAATACCAGTCCCTAAACCAAAGAGCGCCAATCTCCATATAACATCAGTAGAACTTGATGAAATTTTTAATTGGCTCATAAGAAACATTGACAAAGCACATATGCCTGTACCAAGAGATGCCAAAGTCTTTGTGCCTATCGTGTCTGAAAGTAATCCACTAAAAGGTGCAATGACCATAACAGCTAAAGGAAAAGATGTCATAATAATGCCTACTTTATTCGGTGCATATTGCAGTACCTTTTGTAGATAGAATGGAGTGGTAAAAACCATTATATACTGAGACATAAAATTCAGTAAGGCGCTGAGATTAGCAAATGTGAAGGTTAAATTCCGAAAAAGGCTTAAATTAAGCATTGGTTGCTGAGTTTTGCTCTCGATTAGGAAGAAAAAAACACCAGATATAGTAGCAACAAATAGCATAATAGTATTAGAGTAATTCAAGCCTTGACTTTGAAAGCGATTAATAAATAAAAGGGCAGAGAAAAGAAAGAGAAAAGCAGTTAATGCTCCTAAAAAATCTATCTTACCAGACTGACCTTTAAATTCGTCAATAACAAAAAATCCCCATAACAGACCTGCAATACCAATGGGAACATTAATAAAAAACACATATCGCCAACTCCATAAAGAAGTAATAAATCCACCAAGAGTTGGACCTAATGCCAAACCAGCAGAAACACTTATTGCATTAATGCCTAAAGCTTTACCCCTCTCATTGGGTGGAAATGATGCAACTATAATGGCATAAGGTACTGACATCATCATACCAGCAAAGAGTCCTTGTACAGCTCTGCAAGCAATAAGCCATTGTATTGTAGGGGAAAAGCCACAAAAGATAGAAGCAATTATAAATCCGGTAAGGCCAGTTATGTATATTTTTTTGTACCCTATGATATCACCCAAGCAACCATAGAAAAGAAGCAGGCTACTAATAGTAAGAAGATATATCATTGGAACCCATTGAGCAGTAGAAATATCAATAGAAAAATATTGAGTAATTGTAGGGAGAATAGTATTAACTATGCTTGCATCAATTGGTCCCATAATACTACCAAGCATAATGGCAGCCAAAATCAAATAGCGTTTTGAAAAATGATTAACTATAAGTTTCTTGCTCATTATTATAATGTCTTACTTCTTTTAAATTAGACAAAACCTCTCTGATAATTAATCAGTAGCTCCGAATCTTAACTTCAATTTCAAATTATATTCTTTATTTTTAATTTTCCTACTTTCTTTTGCTCTTAATAGTTTATCCTTTCTTTCTTTTAGATTCTATCTGGATTATCCTATGTTAATCAATAGGTCTTAAGTAGTTAATATTTGAATGTATCCTCCTTGGGAAAGATGAGAAAAAACCGAAAACTTGATAAATATTTTTAATGAATTAAACTCTAAATTGATTTTTTAAAGTTTTTAATTTCTTTCGATACTCTGCAAAAAGGAGTAGTGGTAATAATAAAAGCAATAAGATGATAAGCTTTAAAAAGTTTAATTGTACAAGAAAGACTCCTTACAAAAACGAAGAGAATTCTGCAAAATTAGACTTAAATTGAAAAAATGGAGCATATTTTCAAATAAATCTGCTCTTTAAAAAAGGAGGCATTAATGCTAAAGAAATTAATTACAACTTTTATCCTTTTTATTGTTTGTCTAACTTTCCTTAATCTTACGATTGTAAAAGCTGACGATTGGAAACTACAGCTAACTGACCCAAAAGATTCTCCCATTAAACCTGATATTAAAGCAATCTATATGAAGGAAGATAGTAACTATCTCTACGTTAAATTTGAAGGGCATAATAATTGGGATTTTACATCAAGCGAGACTATGGCGCTCTATATTAATACTCGAGGTGATAACAACATATCCAATGCTCGTTATTTTCTTATGCTTATTGGAATTGAAGGAACATATTTAGGGATGTGGTTCGATATGCAAACTGATGATATGAAGCCATGCAGTGTGGACTTTTCTAAAAGTAGTACTATCGGGACTGCTGATATTCCAAAAAAATATGCAGACAACAAATTTAAGAGTTTCTCATTCTTAGGAGCAATTGGTTCCTTAGACTATGATGAATTTTTAGTTGATATTGCTCCTGATAGCGGATTAATGAAAAAATACGAAAGAGGTCCTTCAAATGATCCTCCTAAACTTGCTGTGACGCCAGAATCAATAAACCTTGGTGCAGTTAAAGTTGGTGAAAGGTTTACTTCGGAATTTGAAGTGTCAAATAACGGTGGAGGAACATTAAATGTTAATATAAGCGCATCTATCAATGCAATAATAGTTGACCCACAACAATTTAATCTATCTGAATATGAATCAAAAACAGTTAAAATAACGATAGAAACAAGAAATTTATCACCAGGCAAATATTCTGAGAATCTAACTATAAATTCAAATGGTGGAGATAAAGTTATAAATATTTCATTTGAAGTTTTAAAGAAGCCAGAGCTATATTTTGAACCAGATAAAATTGATTTTGGAGAGATTTTAAAAGGTGAGAAAAGATCAGAAAACATAAAAATTGGAAATATAAATAAAGGTCCAATAAAAGTTAAGATTACTTACGATGAAAATTGGTTAGTTGTGAGTAAAAAGAGTTTTGAAAGCGAAGATGAAGAAATAAAAATAACCGTTATTACACCCAACTTCCCAAACTAACCAATGTTTACCCTGATATAATCAGTTAATTATTTTTTGTTATATACTACAGTATAGTTTGTCTTTTTTGTAATCAAAAGGTGGTATGTTAAATACAAGGAGAAGCAA
>JBPOJC010000100.1:0-29422 GCA_052034135.1 Caldisericota bacterium
ATGGAACTTATGAAATAAAGACAATTGGTAAAGAGAAACTAACATTTGATAATACTGGTAAATTAAGAAGAGTAGAAAAGTGTGGTGGAGGTAGCTATGAGGTAAACTATGATGCTTCCGGTAGACCTACATCTATGGTGGATACAATATCAGAAATCCCTCTTTCTCTTATGGATTGTTACTATCTTAAATGATTTCCGGAGATTCTTTTATAATTATAATATATATTTCTAAAGGAGGTAAATAATGGAAAAAATATTTAAGAGACTTTCAGTCACAATAATTTTCTTTGTTATTATTTGCTGTTTGATTAATTTCTATGCACTTTATGATTTTTCAAACAAGATATCATATGAAAAAAAATCTGATGTAAAATCTGATGATATCTTAAATAGATTTATTCTTCAGTATTATGGTGAAAATTCTTCCCAGGAATTCTTAAATACTTGGAATCCAGAATTGAAATTTAGAATGCCACTTCCGTCAGATTTATCATTAGAAGAGAAAAGTATATATGATAAACTCTTAAAAGATTTTCTGGCAAGAAACTTGATACTCTGTACGAATCAAATTTTTGATTTGCCATCTTCGAGTTATCCAAAATTATTGATGCCTTCGCCAATTAATTTAGATGAAGAAATTACTAAGTTGAATAATATGACATATTCTGAGAAGGAAAATGCAATTTTCTTTGCTTGACAATGATTTAGAAAATAAAACTTCTTTTCTTGATATTATACAAGATGCTCTTTCTGAGAAAAATGTAGTTTTAACTGTTGACAGAAATTTATTAACTAAAATTGATTTACTTATTGACAAGTTGATCATAATACCACCAGAAAGCAGCTATTTCTTCAAAATAAAAATAGAGAAAGATAATAAAAATATCATTCTTACATTTACTGATTTCAGTTTACCTCTTAAAAAGACTCAAGAGTCATTTATGGCTTATAATGCTTATGGAAAATTTCCATAGTATTATTAATTAAAAAAATAGTTAAATACATGGTATTGATGACCCATTCTCCTATAGAGCAAGAGATGGATTTATGAGTATAGGAAACCTATGGGCAGATGGAGGAGGAACAGTTTATTTACAGGGTCATCCTGTAATACCCAATCCCTGGGGAAATGTTTCCACAAATGAAACAACTACCACAACCACTACGGATACAACTGATAAAGGTGGAGGGGATGATGCTGAACCATGCGGATCTGGTGGATGTGCCGGGAACTGTGTTGATTATGATAATATGAATTGTGACCAAATTAAAAGGGAGATTGAGAAAGGTAATTGCAAACCTTGTGGTAGAGGTGGTGATGCATGTAGAAAGCTTAAATCGTGTTCAAAAGCGGTCGATGATATCGGAAAAGATGGTTGTTTCCAATCTCCAGCACGTGAAGAATGCTATATTAAATATGGATATACTGGTATGGTAGCGAGAGCTTTAGGCGCTCTCACTTATTATGATGATGCAAAGAAAGCCTTCAAAGATACGTATTATTATAAACTTGGCTGTTCTCCAACAGGTTAATAAAACAATATTTCTTGATTAATGATTATAAAAAAGCCATCAAGAACAATAAAAGGAGGAATTTAAGTTATGAAAAATCTTGTAATAAAAAGATATAAAAAGTTTGAGACTATAACTAAGTTTATAACTATTCTTTTAATAATTCTTTTATCCAATTTTGCAATTTCTTGTAGCACCAGTCCTACTACTCATAATAAAGACAAACTACTTACAAATACAGGAGTTTTTACTGGTATGCTTTTCCCATTACCAGATAATCCCGTATTTTCTCAAAGTTTTCCTGAATTAAAGCAGTTTACATATGAGAGCATAATGTTAACAAGTGATGATCCTGACTATGAAGAAGTGAAGTTTAATGGAGAATTTGCTTCTTCTAATGGAAAATTATATATGTTGACTAAAATATATCCTAAAGGTGGAAAACCAAATATAATAAATGCTTATATCCTTACATTTAGTATGAAAATAAATGCAATGAGTGAAAAAGAAATTCAAGATTGGAATAAACAATATACTTTTGTAAAGAAAAATAATTATAATTTAATACTTGAAAGGTCAACACTTATATCTTTCGAAGGATATTCTATGTTAGGTTTTGCAGTAAATAATACAGGAAAAAAATTCATTCTTGCTAATTATGCTAAAAACGATGATTATTATGAAAAGATTGTAGTTTTAGACCAAGAGGACAAAATAATTGATGAATGGTTAGATTTACCTAATTACGATTCTAATTATTTACCTACTATATATCAATCCTCTAATTGTTTATTTCTGTTATATCCAGAGAAAAGAATATATGTAAAGCTAATAGAAGGAAAAGAAAAATGGAAATTACTCATTTCGGATAATTGCTTATCTATGTCCTTTTGCAATAATTATTTAGTATGTTTAACCAGAAAAAGTATTAACCTTTATAACTTCAATCCTACTGAAATGTCTGTAAGTCTTAAGAAGAAAATCCCTATTTCTAAAATGAAAATCGAACAAATGTTCAACATTAAAGGCTTTGCAGATGAAGAAACAAACCAAATTACATTTATTGGGGAGGGGGCAAATATACCTAACACACCAATTAAATATTTCGCTTACATATACAACATAGATGCAAATTACCTAGTTGAATTAGAAAGTTATGGGAGCCAGCTATTTGAATATGAAAATGCAGAAAATGGCAAAAAGCAGACATGGTACTATTACGAAAAAGTTGGCGCTGTCGTGCCTGTTTATGATTTTTATAGATTAAAAAGTCTTAAAAGCTCCTCTTGCGATCCTGAGATTTGAAATATTATTTAAAATATATAGAAACAATAGAAGTAGTACTGCAGTTATAGGAAGTTTTTAATATTATTTTACTTGATTTAAGAAGGTGAAAAGGACTCAAGGTGGATTGCAGAACCTAATAATAGATTACTCAACAGATACAAGAGGAAGGATATTATCAATGAGTTATAACGAAATTGGTGACTATAGCGGAGAGCTCTTCTACACCTTTGATAGTTTTGGCAATACTTCTGCTTTAACAGATAGTCAAGGAAATGTAATTGTAGGATACCTGTATGACTTAAATAATGGAGCAATTAAGAATGAGTATAATCTTCAAGGAATAGATAATCTATTCGGTTTTAGAGAAGGATTAAGTATAGAAAATTTGACTCTTGCTTCAAATGGAAAGGATTTTATCATCCTAAATAACTATGGAGCTATAAGAGGTAATGGTAATTTAGCAGAGATAACATGGGCACAACCACCTGGTACTTCTCCTTTACCATTAGAATTTTGCCCTTGTCCTGAGTTTTCTCTTGATACAGAGCGAGAATTTTCAGCTGATGAAATAAAAGAAGCGTATGAAAATGCAGGAGGTGGAGAAGCGGGTATTAGAGCTGTTTCGAAGCTTCTCTTTGGTGATAAATTAGATTCAATTCCTAAAGGTGAACTTGATGCAATTGTTAGCCATCTTAGCAGCCAAGGTGGTTTATCAATTCAAATACTGATTAACCGTATAGAAAAAAAGGGGGGGGCTCAATACATTTATTTTGTTGGTTTTGGAGATCCATGGTACACAGGAAGTTCAGATGTTGCCTGTGAGATATTTTTCGCTATGTCTTTTGAAAAATTAGATCCACAATATATTCTTCAAAAAATTAAAGACATTAGGTATGAATTTGATCTTGAAAATATTGATTTCGCTTTTATTGATACAGGACCATTCAGATGGTGGATAAAGGGTGGATTTCTCCCATGAAAAAGCGATTAATATTTGATTTTCTGTTTTTTTATCTTGTTTGCTTTTATTATTCTAAATCCTGTTACTAATGCAATCGAAACAGAAGTTCATATAATTTTTGAATTTACCGATTACCTAAAAGAATACAAATATACAGGAGTAACTATCTTGCATGATAGATTATACATTCCGTTAGGTCAAGTTACAGTAATAGAAGGATATATATTGGATTGGGACACAAACTCAAAAATACTTACAATAACAATTTCAGAAACTTCACCGCTTAATTTATCAAAAAAGAGAGTTATTATTCAAAATAATTTAAAAACTCCGACTTGCTACTCAATAAATGAAAACCCTTATTACTTTATTGAAAAAGAAAGTGGATTACCTTTAAGAGTTATATTTGAGCCATTATGTCAAATTAAATGGGAAAGAAACGGTAATATTCACACTGTCTTTGCTTGTGAAAATCCCTTCTACAATAGAGTAAAACTTCTTCCTCAAAGCTCTGAAATTATAATTAATTATGAGTTACATAAGCTTAATAGTGGATTAATTAAGCAAAATAAAGAAGTATTTATTTCTTTAAGAGAATTTATTGAATTAATGAAAGGAGAAATAAAATATAATCCAACCTCTCAATATAATAGTCCTGAGATAATAATAAAACCAGTAAATATTAATAAGGAGATAAAAATTTATCCTCAATTAAATAAGGCAATTCTAATAAATGAAGATAATAAGATAAGAGAGATTAACTTCTTAAATAAGCTAATTAATAAGAATGGTTCTTACTTTATTGGAATAAATGATATGATCTCTATATTAGAAGCAGAAAAACATACTTATTTAGATTCAGATATAAATACTTACTTTAATTCTGAGTTTTAGAACTGGAACTGCAAAAATTAAGAATGGAATGCAGAACCTAACAATAGATTATTCAACTGATACAAATGGAAGAATTCTCTCTGCTACATATAATGAAACAGGAGGATTTAATGGAAATCTTACTTATGTTTATGATAACTATGGTAATGTAGCAGATTTACAAAAAGATGATGGAAATCCAGCAAAGGCAATACTAATTAACCCCAACAATGGTGCAATTTATCCAAGATATGACCCATATGGTATTGATGACCCATTCACCTATAGGGTAAGAGATGGATTTATGAGTATAGGAAACCTATGGGCAGATGGAGGAGGAACAGTTTATTTACAAGGGCATCCTGTAATACCTAATCCCTGGGGAGATGCTGTAACAAATGGAACAACTACAACAACCACAGATGATACAACTGCCAAAGGTGGTGGAGATGATGAAGAGGATTGTGGTAGCAGTGAAGATTGCGAGTCTGCTCGTAGTAGTTGGTATAAAAACTTTTCCTTATGGAAGGGATGGATAGCAGCAAAAAAGATATCTATGACATTTTATAGCTGGTCTTTCTTAAGTTAATAATGTTTTTGTTTCTTTTTAATTTTCATTTAATTTTTTCTCTTAATTTTTCTTTTTTATACTTTTTTTTCACTTGTTCTGCATTAGATTGTGAAAAGAAGTATGATTTACCTCTGATATAATCATTATGCTTTGAATGAGAAGATTTAAGCTCTGTATTTAAAAAAGAACTTGTATACTTAATTGAGGAGCTAAAACACTGTCTCTTTCACTTTATTCATTGATAATCTTTATCCTGGCATATCTTACCCCCAACTTTAAATAATATTGGCAAGCAAAGATATACCATTTATTTTAATTAAATTTAAGAGGTTTGTTGTTTGAGTTGTAATAAAAAAGTAGTCGGGTTAAACTAAAATCGTAATCGATATTAACAGAAATACTGGTCGGAATAATCCGCATACGTGGTTGGTTATTTCTGAAATATGCAAATCAATGGTATAGTATTTAGATTGTTTTTAGAAATTTATCTAAAAGTTTTTAATATTATTTAATAATGCTTTGTATTAAATGGAAATTTCGTTTAATATTAGTATAAATGTATAAATATGGACAATAAGATATTAGATTGTGTTATAATTGGTGCTGGACCAGCTGGCGTATCTGCGAGTGTTTATGCTAAAAGATATAATTTAGATTTTGTGTTACTTGAGAAAAGTTCATTACCTGGCGGGAAAGCATCAATACCACATATGGTGGAAAATTACATAGGTTTTCCAGATGGCATACAAGGTTACGCAATATCTGAAAGATTCGAAAAGCACTTAAAGAATCTTAATGTAACAGTTAAAAATTATTGTTGTGAAGAGATTATCAAAAATAATAATTACTTTAAAATAGTTTGCAGCTCTCAAGAATCTTTATTAACTAAAACCATTATAGTTGCAACAGGAACTAAAGATAAAGAATTGGGAATAAATGGAGAGGTAAAATTTAAAGGAAAGGGTGTTTCCTATTGTGCTACATGTGATGCTCCATTTTACAGAGGGAAAAGTGTGGCAGTTATTGGTGGAGGGGATACTGCCCTTTCAGAATCAATTTATCTTTCTGAGTTTGCAAATGAAGTTTTTCTCATCCATAGAAGGGAGAACTTTAGAGGAGCAGAATTATTACAGGAAAGAGTCAAAAACATTGATAAGATAAAAATTATTCTTAACTCTATTCCAGTTGAAATAGAAGGAAATGAATTTGTTAATGGCTTAAAAATTAAAAATACTCTTTCTAATGATATATCATTGTTACCAGTTCAGGGAGTATTTATTTTTGCAGGCTCAATTCCAAATACAAATTTTATCCAAAAATTAGTTAATTTAGATAGTAATGGTTATATAACAACTGATGAATTTATGGAAACAAGCGAAAAAGGGATATTTGCAGCCGGGGACGTTAGATCTAAATTGTTAAGGCAGATTGTTACAGCTATTTCGGATGGTGCAATTGCAGTATATTCTATTAGAAACTATTTGAGAGGGTAATTGTTATGACTAAGCTAATAGAGGAAAATAAACCTTATGATCCAAAAGAAGTAGAAGGTAGAATTTACAAATTCTGGGAAGATAATAATTTATTCAATGCTCAGATACCACCAGAAAAAGAAGTATTTTCAATGGTTATGCCTCCACCAAATATAACAGGTGCTCTTCATTTGGGACATGCTTTAGATTTAACTCTTTCGGATGTAATTGTAAGGTTCAATCATCTAATTGATAAAGATGTTTTATGGGTGCCGGGCATAGATCAGGCTGGAATTGCTACTCAGAATGTTGTTGAGAAAGAACTTGCTAAAAAAGGAATAAGTAGAGAAACTTTAGGAAGAGAAAAGTTTATAGATGAAGTATGGAACTGGAAGAAAAACTATGGTGAAAGAATCATAAACCAGATAAAGCTATTAGGTGTAGCTACAGACTGGAGTAAATTAAGGTTTACAAAGGATGAAAAATATGAAGTAGCTGTAAGAGAAGCTTTTGTTCACTATTATAAAAAAGGGCTGATTTATAAGGGCAAGAGAATTATAAATTATTGCCCAAGATGTGAAACAGCAATTTCTGATATAGAGGTTGATTATATAGATGAGAAAGGTGAACTTTATTATATTAAGTACTTATTAGAGGATTTAAAGGAATTTATAATAGTTGCAACAACAAGACCCGAGACACTACTTGGCGATACAGCAGTAGCCGTAAACCCAGATGATGAAAGATATAAGCATTTAATAGGAAAATATGCAATTCTACCTATAGTAGGCAGAAAAATACCAATAATAGCTGATGAAGCAGTTGATGTATCTTTTGGTACAGGTGCAGTAAAGGTTACTCCAGCCCATGATCCAACTGATTTTGAAATTGGTAAAAGACATGGTTTAGAGGAAATCACGATTCTTGAAAAAGGGAAGTTTTTAAATGAAAATACCTTAAAGTTTAAGGGCTTGACTGTCGACCAGGCGAGAAAGGAAATAGTAGAAGAACTTAAAAAAGAAAACCTACTTGATCACACTGAACCATACACTCATTCTGTTGGCACCTGCGAGAGATGTGGTTCAAAAATTGAACCAATTATTTCTGATCAATGGTTCTTAAAAACAAAGGAACTTTCTTATGAGGCTGTTAAAAGAGTTAAAGCCGGGGAAGTTAAATTTAAACCAGATAGATGGGAAAAAATCTTCTTAGACTGGATGGAAAATATTCAGGATTGGTGCATTTCGAGGCAGATTTGGTGGGGTATACAAATACCGGTATGGTATTGTAATGATTGCGGAGAATTAATAGTTTCGGTTGAAACTCCTAAAAAGTGCGATAAATGCGGAAGTGATAATATAACACAGGATAGTGATGTTCTTGATACCTGGTTTGGTTCAGCATTATGGCCATTTGCATCTATGGGTTGGCCTGAGGATAATTTAATGCTTAAGTATTATTATCCAACGTCTTTATTAATTACGGGTTTTGATATTATTTTCTTTTGGGTTGCAAGAATGATTTTTTCAGCTATTGAATTTACAGATGCCGTTCCATTTAAGGAAGTTTTATTGCATGGTCTTATAAGAGATAAATATGGCAAGAAAATGAGTAAATCCTTAAATAATGTTATCGACCCTACGGAAATAATTAATAATTACGGAGCGGATGCTTTAAGATTCAGTCTTATAATTTCAAGTAGCTTTGGCGGACAGGATATAAATTTTGATATACAGAAGGTTATTTCATCAAGGAATTTTATAAACAAGATCTGGAATGCTGGAAGATTTGTTCTTAGTTCTATAAGCACTTCTAATGAAGTGGATAATTCCAATTTATCAATTTGGGATAAATGGATACTTAATAAACTCAATATTACCGCAAATAAAGTTAAAGATGATATTCTAAGCTACAAAATAAATGAAGGTGGCTTAAGTATTTACAACTTTTTCTGGGATGACTTTTGCGACTGGTATATAGAAGAGTCAAAGATAAATTTGAATAAATTTGTATTAAAAAAGGTTTTTGAAGCGTCTTTAATTATTCTTCATCCATTTATGCCTTTTGTTACAGAGGAGTTGTGGCAGACATTTAGGGATAGTAATGATAGTATTCTTAACAATAATTATCCTTTAAAAATCGAGGAATTAGGTTTAATTGATGAAGAATCTTTAAAAGAAGTCGAACTATTAAAAGAGGTTATAAAGTCAATAAGAAACTTAAAAAATGAGTTTAGCCTTTTAGTTAACAAAGAAGCAGAATTATTTTTTACTGTGGAAAAGGAAGAAAATAAAGAAATTATCGATAAGAATATTGATACAATACTAAAATTAGCAAAGATAAAGAGTTTTATCTTTAGTGATAGTCCACCAGAGAATTCAGTTGCATCAAATGTACAGGATTTAAATATTTATTTGCCCATACAGGAAATTTCAAACGTAAAAAAAGAAATAGAAATTAAACAGAAGAAGTTAGAGAAATCAGAATCCGAGCTTAAAAGATTAAAAGATAGGTTTGAAAGTAATGATTTTAAATCAAATGCGCCAAGTGAAGTCATACTGGAAACAAAAGAGAGGATCCTTAATATTGAAAAGGAAATAGAACAATTAAAAAATAGACTTAAGGAGCTATCGAATATTTTTTAAATGGATTTAGAAGAATATTTAAATAATTTGCCACGCTTCCCTAAAGATTTAAGCCTTAATAATGTTAGAGAAGCTTTAAAATCCCTTGATTTATTAAATTTACCATTTGATTGTATTCACATTGCTGGTACAAAAGGAAAAGGCTCAACCTCAGCCATGATTGCAAATATATTGCAAAGTGCATCTTACAGTACAGGTTTGTTTGTATCTCCTCATCTTGCAGATATAAAAGAGAGAATAAGCGTAAATGGAGAAAATATTAGTAAAGAGGCTTTTGAATATTGCTTTAGAGAAATTAAGAAACCTCTAAATTTCTTCGAGACCTTATTTGTAATGGCTCTTCTCTATTTTAGAGATAAAGGAGTTCAAATAGCTGTATTAGAAACAGGCTTAGGAGGAAGGTTTGATGCAACAAATGTAATTGAAAAGCCATTAATTTCTATACTTACTACTATTGGACTTGATCATTTGGAAGTTTTGGGTGATACAATAGAAAAAATAGCTTTCGAGAAGGCAGGAATTATAAAGGCAAATTCTCCAACTATTTCTGCTCAGCAAAAGGAAAGCGTAGAGAAAATTATTTCAGAAAAAGCTGCTTCACTTAATTCCCCTCTTTATGTAATTGGTAAAGATTATCATTTAGTCAGGGAAGAGTCTGCGGATCTTACAGGCGAGAGGTTTTCTATTCATTCAAAAGTTACAGGCAGTGACTATAAAGATCTTAAGGTAAGTATGTTAGGGTATCATCAGGTAATAAATGCTTCTTTATCAGTGGCTGCCTTCGAACTACTTAATAAAGAAGGGATGAATATAAGCATTGAATCATTGCGAGAAGGACTTATTAAAACGAAAATTAGAGGAAGATTTGAGATATTTAATATAGATGAAAGAATAATAATTTTAGATGTGGCACATAATCCAGACTCTGCGAAAGCTCTTCGTGAAACGTTTAATGAGAAATTTACAGGGAAAAATGCTATATTTGTTTTTGCAGCTTTAAAAAATAAATTAGTAAAAGAATTTTTTTCTGAAATTGTCGATATTGCTAAATTTTTTATTTTCACCGAACTATCAACAAAAGATTCATATAATACTGAAGATCTAAGCCTTATATTATCAGAAATGGATATAAATAAAGAGTCAATTGAAATAAAAGATAAAATTGAAGCTTTTATTTATGCTCTAAAAAATTCTAAAAAAAATGATATTATTTGTGTAACTGGTTCATTTTATTTAGTTGGAGAATTAATCTCCTGGATGGAAAAAAATAAAAAGAATGGAGGTGAAGAATGGATGTTGCAAGCATGCAACCATATCTAAATTATTTAATACTCCTTTTTGTAATTGCTATTGTTATATGGATTATAGAAGATTCATTAAGAAGATTTATAAATAGGTGGTTTATACCTATTGTTACTATTATTATTACATTTGTTCCATATTTAATCGCATATCTATTGAGTGGCTCTCCTAATTATTATTTACTTCTTTCAGGGGTATTAGCGTGGCTTATATACCTTCTTGTACGCCCTCCATATACTCTTGAGGAAATGCAAATTATAGAGGGAGAGCAAAGACTCAAAGATTTACAAAAAAAGTACTATGAATATGAATTAAATAAAAGTGGAAGAATTTGTCCAGTATGTGGCTTACCAATTGAGTCTGATTATATAATTTGTCCAAATTGTTATAAAAAACTTAAAGAAAAGTGTGTTCAATGCGGAAGATTAATAGACACAACATGGAATATATGCCCTTACTGCGGAAAGAAGGTGGTGAGAAAGAAAGAAGATGAAGACATTAACATTTAAACCAGGCGGTTTACGCTTAGAGGGTTTTAAGAGAAAAACTGAAAATTTACCTATAGAGAATATGTATGACCCTCCAAAAGTTATTATTCCTTTATTGCAACATACAGGTCTTCCGGCAGTTCCAATTGTAAAGGTAGGAGATCATGTAAAAATAGGCCAAAAGATCGGCGAAGCTCAAGGTGATTTTAGCGTTCCAGTACATTCAAGTATTTCTGGTGAAGTTACAGGTGTTAGTTCAAACGCAATAACGATAAAAAACGACAATTTGTCTGAATGGTTTACAGAAAACAAAGAAGGTAAAAATTTATATGAAAAAGAAGAACTGCTTAAAGAGATAAAGGAGACTGGCATAGTTGGATTAGGTGGAGCCTGCTTTCCAACTCATATAAAGTTAAATCCACCACAAGAAGCTCAAATTGACACATTAATAATTAATGGAGCTGAATGTGAGCCTTATTTAACCTGCGATCATAGATTGATGTTAGAAGAGGGAGAACTTATATTTGACGGGATAGAAATTGTTGAAAAAATTTTAAACCCCCAAAATATATACATAGGAATTGAAGAAAACAAGAAAGATGCCATTTTAAAACTCATGGAGCTTAAAGATAAGAGAAAATCCAGAGTAGAGGTCATAGCTTTAAAGGAAAAATATCCTCAAGGTGCTGAAAAGCAGCTAATTTATGCCATAACAGGAAGAAGAGTTCCAGTGGGCAAGCTTCCTTTTAGTGTAGGAGTTGTGGTTCATAATGTTGGAACAATACATGCAATAGCAGGAGCAATAAATCTTAAGATGGCACTCATAGAGAGGGTTATAACCGTAAGCGGAGATTGTATTGCAGAACCGAAAAATTTAAGGGTCAAAATTGGAACAACTTTGGAAGATGTGGTTAATAAATGTGGAGGATTTACAGAAGAGCCATCAAAAATTATATTTGGTGGTCCAATGATGGGTATAACTCAAAGGACTCTTGATGTACCAATAGTTAAAGGTACATCTGGAGTAGTTTTTCTAAAAAATATTCCATTAACCGAAGAAGGAAATTGTATAAGATGTGGAAGATGTATAGTAAGCTGTCCTTCTGGTTTAATGCCTGTAAAAATTATGGAATTTTCTAAAGTTAATGAACTTGATAATGCAGAAAAGTACTTTGCAACATCCTGTATTGAATGTGGACTGTGCAGTTTTGTTTGCCCATCAAAAATTGAGATATTAAGCTATATTAGAAATGCCAAAGTTGAGATAATGAAAAGAGGGAAAAGAAAATGAGTGAATTTATAATATCATCTTCTCCTCATATAAGGTCGAAAATTACAACAAAATATTTGATGAATTCAGTTATTATTGCACTTTTACCTGCATTAGTAGCTGCAATAGTTATGTTTGGATATCAATATGTTTTGCCATTAGTTCTTTTATCAGTAATTACAGCGGTATTAAGTGAAGCTTTATTTCAGAAACTGTTTGGATTGAAATTAACTTTTCTTGATGGAAGTGCAGCCTTAACAGGGCTTTTGTTAGCTCTATGTCTTCCACCAAGAGTGCCTTTATGGATTCCTGTTTTAGGAAGTTTATTTGCTATGTTTTCAAAGCAGGTGTTTGGTGGATTGGGACAGAATATTTTCAATCCTGCCCTTATGGGCAGAGCTTTTTTACTTCTTTCCTGGCCAGGAATAATGACAAAGTGGTATGCTCCATTTGCTGGAGCTGATGCAGTAACAACAGCCACCCCTCTAAACATTTATAAATTTGAAGGTTTAGAAAAGCTTGTATCTCTGTTTGGTGGAAATATTTATAACACATATAAATACCTTTTTCTTGGCTTAAAGGGTGGTTCAATAGGAGAAGTTTTTATTCCTGCGCTTTTAATTGGGTTAATATATCTTTTAATAAAAGGTGTAATTTCATGGCATATTCCTGTTTCTTATATTGTCTCATGCCTTGTGTTTTCCTCTCTATTTGGCTTTGATCCTATTATTACGCTTCTTACGGGAGGAATACTTTTTGGTGCATTCTTTATGGCAACAGATTATGTTACCTCACCTCTTCTAACTCAAAGTAAACTTATTTATGGATTTGGCATAGGTTTCTTAAATATAATAATAAGAAAATTCGGAGGTATGCCAGAAGGAGTAACATTTGCAATTCTTATAATGAATATGCTTGTTCCACTTCTTGATAGACAAATAAGAAAACCATTTGGTTTTATTAAAGAAGAGAGGGTGCAAAGTGAAAAATAGCAAAGAAATTTTAAAGTTAGGATTAATTCTTGGACTTGTTTGTTTATTAGCTGGCTTTGCTTTGAGTGCAACATATTCAATCACTAAAGATAAGATTACAGAACAGCAGAGGAGAGCGCTCGTTCAAGCACAGAAAGAGATATTTCCAGACGCATCTGAGTTCAAAAAAATTGAAATTGAGGAGACTAAAGTTGGTAGTGCAACTTTAAAAGAGATTTACGAATGTTTAAACGAAAATGAAAATCTTATAGGTTATATTGCAACTGCTTCTACGCCAGGTTATGGCGGAAGTATAATTTTTGTCTTAGGAATTAATAACGATTTTAGCATAAAAGGAGTAAAAGTTACTGAACAAACCGAAACGCCTGGTCTTGGAGCAAATATTGCTAAACCTTCATTCCTGGAACAGTTTATTGGGAAAACTTTGAATGATGAATTTGTAGTTAAAAAAGATATAGAGCCTATTACTTCTGCTACAATCTCTTCACGTAGCATTACAAATGGTGTTAAAGAGATTCTAAATTTTACAGCTAAAAATTTAGAGGGGATGAGTAGATGAAAAATTTAATAAATATTTTTAAGAATGGTATTTTAAAAGAAAATCCAGTCCTAATAATTATGCTTGGTTTATGCTCAATTCTTGCAGTTTCCACAAGTGTTGTAAATGCTTTAGGAATGACTCTTGCTTACTCGTTTGTTCTTATTGGCTCAGAGGTTACAATTTCATTAATTAGAAAATTTATTCCAAAGACACTCCGCGTTCCAATTTTTATAGTTGTTATTGGAAGTTTTACAACCATAATGAGTCTTCTTTTACAGGCATTTCTTCCAGATCTTAATAAAGCCTTAGGCATATTTATACCTCTTGTTGTAGTAAATTGTATAATAATTGGAAGAGTGGAGGCTTTTGCGTCTAAGCGAGGCGTTCTTGAATCACTTTTTGATGCATTAGGGATGAGTGTTGGTTATGGTATTGTAATAGTTTCAATAGGAGCTTTTAGAGAAATCTTAGGAAGTGGAACAATATTAGGATATCAGATTTTTGGTTCAAATTATAATCCAGCACTCTTCTTTATTCTTCCGCCAGGAGCTTTTCTTGTGATTGGCATAGAAATAGCGATAATAAACAAAATTCTCTCGAAGCCAAAAAAGGTGAAATAGGAGGGACAAAATAAATGAGTGAATTACAGAGCTTAATGAATATCTTCATTAGTGCAGCTTTTGCACAGAATTTTGTATTTATAAGGTTTTTAGCGCTTTGCTCGTTTGTAGGGATGACTACAAGCATGGATAATGCAGTTGGGATGGGTGGCGCCGTTACTTTCGTGACAGTTATGGCTTCAATTTTAAGTTATGTTGTTTATCAGTTTATTCTCGTTCCATTGCATTTGGAATATCTTCAAACTATTGTTTTTATATTAACAATTGCTGTTTTTGTACAACTTGTAGAAATCTATCTCAAAAAAGCCGTTCCTTCACTATACAAAGCTATGGGTATATATTTACCCTTAATTGCTACAAATTGTATGATTCTTGCAGTTGCACTACTAAATGTAACTGAAAATTATAATCTATTGGAAGCAACTGTTTTTAGTTTTGGTGCATCATTAGGTTATGTTTTGGCCCTTGTTATTCTTGCAGGTATCAGAGAAAGATTGAAATATGTTAAAATACCTTCTGCTTTAAAAGGATATCCAATTATATTTTTTATAGCTGCTTTTATAGCTGTTGCATTTATGGGCTTACAAGGAATTGCGGGGTAAAAATATGTCATTAATTCAGACTATAACTATCTCTTCATCAGTTATGCTTGGTTTAGGAATTATATTTGGTGTTGGCCTTGGTTATTTTGCAAAGATATTTAAGGTTCAAGAAAATCCATTAATAGATGAAATTTTAGAAATTTTACCAGGAGCTAATTGTGGCGCCTGTGGCTTTTCTGGATGTAGAGCTTTGGCAGAAAATATTACTTCTGGAAAAGCTTCAATCGATGTGTGTAGAGTTGGTGGAGAAGAGACTGTAAAAAATCTTGCAAAACTATTGGGAGTTAGTACCGATAATATTTCTTACGAGAAATATATAGCTATTCCTCTATGTAAGGGCGGCAAGTCATTAGCTTTGAAAAATGCAATTGTAAAGGGAATAAAAACCTGTAAAATGGCTAATAATCTTCAGTTAAGTGAAAAAGTGTGTAATTATAGTTGTTTAGGATATGGTGATTGTGTATCAGTTTGTCCATTTGATGCAATAAAGATTAATAGTGAAGGGTTGCCAGAAATAGATCCTTTGATTTGCACGGGATGCGGTTTATGTGTTAAAGAATGTCCAAGAGAAGTTATTGAAGTTTTTCCTTATAAAGAAAAGGTTTTGGCAATATGTAAAAATCTCGAAAAGGGTTCAGCAGTTCGTAATGCCTGCAAAGTTGGCTGCATAACTTGCTATGTATGTGAGAAAAAATGTCCGAAAGATGCAATAAAGATGGTAAACAATCTTCCCGCAATCGATATTGAAAAGTGTGATTTATGTGGAATATGCATAAATGTATGTCCAACAAAGACACTATCATTAATTAAGGCATTGTCTGCTAAGGAAAATGGTAAAAAATAAAAATATAGTTTTTTTTCTTGTATCTTTTTTAGTATTTAGTTTTTTTCCTCTATATGCAAAAGAGGAAACTGATAAAAATATAATAAAAGTAACAAATAAATCCGAAATAGATAGAACTAATGCTGAAATAAAAATTATTTTACCTAACAACTTTTCTAATAGTGGTGATTTTAAGATTTTAAATTTAGATAAATCAATTGAATTTCCGGTAAAAAAGTTTGATGGAGAAAATGTTACCCTTCTAACGAGATTAGATATCAAAAAGGGAGAGGAAAAAGAATTATTAATTGAGCCAGGACCTCCAAAAGCAAGTTATTTAACTCCGAACTATTCAATAGGAACAGAGTATGCTTTTGTGAATTATGAAAGAGCTTTTATCATTTCAGCGTCTTCCAAAAACAAAATAAAGGTTTTGACTAAAGATGAAAAAATTATTGACGAATTTGAGTTAGAAAAAGGAAAATTAAAGGTAATTCAGTCTGAGAACCCCCAGTTTATTGTATTAAAAGCCGAAAAACCAATTTTTGTTTATGAATCTACTCTTTCTGACCATAGTAAAACAAACCTTATCGAACCGGGTGATAGCGATACTACAACAATTTTCGGAGATGATCTGTATATTTATACAGAAAAACACTTGTGGCTTTCATCATATGAAGAAACAGAATTTAAAATCTACGATACAAACAATATTGAAGTTTTCTCAAAAACATTACAAAAGAATTCAGGCTTTTTTATAGATAATTTAAATAGTGGACTATATCACATTGTAGCAAATTATCCTTTGACTGTACAATTTGGTTATCTTGACGATGAGAATTTTTCATATATCTATGGAAAATCTAATATCATAAATGGTTTTGCTTTTGGAAATCTCGTAATAATGAGCAAATATAGTGATACAAGCTTAGAGTTGATATATGGAAATACAAAGAAGAAATTAAGACTAAACGAGGCTAACGATTATGAGATTGTGCCTTTGATTACCAAATTTGACAAGAATTTACCTGAAAGTTTATTCTTTACTGCTACTTTTAATAAACCAGTTATAATTTCCACTTTTTCTTCTGGTAATAATTTTGGAGGAGAGTTTATTACTGGGGACAATGGTCTATTTTTAGATGATTCATTTAATTTTATAACAGGTAGAATTTCAAAAGAATTTTCAAAAGAACAGAAAAACATAATTTCAGTGACAGGTATAGAAAATGATACTGAAATTGAAGTAAGTAAAACAATTAAAAGTAAGGCTATCCTTGAGCGGTTCACAGATTTTTACCTTGAAAGTGGTATTTCGAATGGAGATATTTCAATAAAAAGCAGTAAAAGAATTCTTGTAAACCATTTAAGAAACTATAAAGATAAAGGGCTTTTCTATTTTGTTCCTCCAATAGATGATAAATCTATTACAGTTAGTTTTGTAATATTGCCTCCTAATAAGAATGGTACTTTTATTGAAAATAGTATTAATAAATCTGAATTATTTTCACTCATAAGAATTAAAGAATTTTTTATTAATATAGTTTCGAAGGATTATCTGATATTTACTATTATTTTCTTACTTCTTATATTTTTATCTATTTCTGGTTTAGTTATTTGTATCTCTGCATTAAAGAAGAGTAAATTATTAGCTAATAAGGAAAAAACAGCAGTAAAAGAAGTAGAATTTATAAATGTTTTGGAAGAAGAGAAAATTCCAGAAGAAAAAGATTTACTTAAGGAGGAATACAAAGAAGAATTTCCCCATCTTCTAATAGATAAAACTGAGGAAACAATAAATAAAGTCGAAATAGATAGTTCCAAAGCCGAAGCAGAAAAAAAGTCTTTATTAAATGAGCAAGTTCAAAAAATAAAAGAAAGAGATAGATTTTTTGAATTAAATTTACCTATAAGAAAATCAAACCTTGATGAGATTAAAAATAAAAAAATTGTATTAGATCCTGGTTCTGCTAATAGATTATTTGCGGAAGGTTTGCTTTCTGAATTTTCTCTACCTTATATTTGTAAATCAAGCACCAAGAAACTTACTGAAGAAGTGGTTAAATTATTAAAAACTGCTGATTTAAGCAGAATGGACTTAGAAAAGGCAAGAATTATATCAGAGAAATTATCATTAATGGAGGAGGCGGGGAAGGCAGTAATTTTAGCTAATAAAATTAATGCTGATGTATATATTACTTCTTATAGGTTACCAAACAAGGTTCATAATTTGAATATTGTTAGAATTGTAGATTTGCTCAAAGATTTATAGAAATATTAAAAGGGGGATCGATTTAGTGTTTAAAATTCTTAAGAAAGAAACTTTAGCACCGACAATTGAACTTATGGAATTAGACGCACCATTGGTTGCGAGTCATGCAAAAGCAGGTCAATTTGTCATCATTATAATAAATGAAAAAGGAGAGAGAATACCTCTTACAATTGCTGATTTTGATAAAGAAAAAGGGACGATTACTATTGTTTTTCAAGAAGTTGGAAAAACAACATTTGCTTTAGGTTTACTCAAAGAGGGTGATGAAATAGCTCAGTTAAATGGTCCTCTCGGGAAGCCCTCCGATATAGATAATTTCGGCAATATAGTAATAATTGGAGGAGGAGTTGGGATTGCCCCAATACACCCAATTTCAAGAGCACTAAAAGAAGCAGGCAATAATGTTACAGCAATAATTGGAAGTAGAACAAAAGACCTTCTCTTTTGGGAAAGTAAGATGAAAAATGTATCTCATAAACTTATTGTGACAACCGATGACGGAACTTACGGAATCCATGGATTTGTTACAGAACCACTAAAAAGAATAATTACTGATGAAAAAGTAGATAGAGTAATAGCGATTGGTCCTGTACCAATGATGAAAGCAGTTTCAAATGCTACTAAAGAAAAAAATATACCAACTATTGTTAGCTTGAATTCATTAATGGTTTGTGGAATGGGGATGTGCGGTGCATGTAGAGTCAATGTATCAGATGAGACAAGATTTACCTGTTTTGAAGGACCAGAATTTGATGGGAACAGTGTAAATTATACTGAACTTAATGAAAGACTCAAAACATATTTAGACGAAGAAAAAATTGCATTGACTAAATTTAAAGAAGAGGTATTAAATAATGACAGATAAAGTTTCAATTTCCATGCCGGAGCAAGACCCTAAAGAGAGAGTGAAAAACTTTAGCGAAGTTGCTTTAGGTTACACCGAAGAAATGGCAGTTCGTGAGGCAAAAAGGTGCCTTAAATGCAAAAAGAAGCCTTGCGTTCAGGGATGTCCTGTTAGCATTGATATACCTTCATTTGTTCAAGCTATAGCTGAAAGAGATTTTAAAAGTGCTATTGATATAGTACATGATAAAAACTCTCTTCCGCTCGTTACAGGTAGAGTTTGTCCTCAGGAAGAGCAGTGTCAAAAATATTGTGCATTGCTAAAAGTAGGAGATGCAGTTTCCATAGGAAGACTTGAAAGATTTGTTGCTGACTGGGAATTTGAAAAGAAAATAAAAGAAAGAATTATAAATGTAAATCCACCTTCTTCAAATGGTGTAAAAGTAGCAATTATTGGTTCAGGACCCGCTGGATTAACTTGTGCAGGAGATTTGCGTAAGTTAGGTTATGATGTAACGATTTTTGAAGCATTTCATAAAGGTGGAGGAGTTTTAGTTTATGGCATACCTGAATTTAGGCTTCCAAAAAGAATAGTTCAGGCAGAAATAGATAGTTTGTTAAACAAGGGTGTATGCTTGATGGCTAATACTCTTGTTGGTTCAGGTATTACAATTGATGAATTATTTAAAGATGGTTTCAAGGCTATATTTATAGGTACTGGTGCAGGATTACCGCAATTTATGGGAATACCTGGAGAAAATCTTGCCGGGGTGTATTCCGCAAATGAATTTTTAACTCGAGTAAATTTGATGAAAGCCTATCTCTTTCCAGAATTTGATACTCCTGTAAAAAAAGGCAGGAATGTAGCTGTGATAGGCGGAGGTAATGTAGCAATGGACTCTGCAAGAACAGCTTTAAGATTAGGAGCAGAGCATGTCTATCTTATATATAGAAGAGGTAGAGAGGAGATGCCTGCAAGAGAAGAAGAAATAATTCGAGCAGAGGAAGAAGGAATAAATTTTAATCTTTTAACAAACCCAGTTAGATATTTGGGAGATAATAAAGGTTTTGTGAATGAAGTTGAATGTATAAAAATGGAACTCGGTGAACCGGATTCTTCCGGAAGAAGAAAGCCTTATCCGATTGAAGGGTCAAATTTTAGAATAGCAGTTGACCAGGTTGTTGTAGCAATAGGTACCACACCTAATCCAGTATTAGTATGCTCTACTCCAGGACTTGAAACCAAAAAAAGAGGAGAAATAGTTGCTTCTGATAATGGCGAAACTTCTATTAAAGGTATATATGCTGGTGGAGATATAGTTACTGGCGCAGCCACAGTAATAACTGCAATGGGCGCAGGAAGAAAAGCAGCATCTGCAATAAATGAGTTTTTGAAAAGTTTAACAAATTTTTAAACAGTGGTATATTTTAAATAGGTATAAAAATGCATTAACAGTCTCTATCTTATATTATTATCTCCAATAGTAAATGTAATTAAAATATAGTATATTGTAAATAAACTGAATAATTGGTAAACTTTTATTGTTTATTTTTTTATATGTTTATTTTATTTTTGATATATATAATTGGAGGATATTAATAAGTTATGAGTGAAAATTTGATATATATAAATTCAAAAGAAGAATTTGAGAATAAAGTTTTAAATTCTAAAATGCCTGTATTAGTTGACTTTTGGGCTCCATGGTGTGGGCCTTGCAGGATTGTTGCGCCTATATTTGAAGAGTTAGCAGATGAATTTTCTGGGAGAATTCTTTTTGCCAAAGTTAATACTGACGAAAATAGTGATTTAGCTTATGAATATGGAATTATGAGTATTCCTACTTTGATATTATTTAAAGATGGAAAAGTAGTCGATAAAATAATTGGTGCACTTCCAAAAGAAGATCTAAAATCATTTTTGGATAAAAATATCTAAAACTAATTCTACCTGAAAAATGACCACTGAAAAAATATCAGAAAATATCAGGAATTTTGTATCAAATTTAGGTTATTTATCTCTTGATATTTCTGTAAATAAAAGAAAGGATTTTTACGAAATAAGTTTTTCTATTTTTAAAAAAGACGGTGTTACAGTTGATGATTGTGAAAAGGTAACATTATCTGTTAGAGATTTTTTATCGATGATGATTAATGAGGATTTTTCTCTCGATGTTTCTTCTCCTGGTGCAGAAAGAGTACTTAAAACTATGGACGAAGTTGAGATATTTAAAGATAGGAAAGCAAGAATTGTTTTAAAAGATGGTAGTACATTATTGGGTATTCTAAAAGGTACAGATGAGAAAAAAGAAACCTTGATTATTAAAAATCTTGATAATAATGAAATTTTGCAAATCAATGTTTTTGATATTGCTAAGTGTAAGCTATCACTCTAAAGCGAGGTATTGAAGGTTGTTAGCGGAAAATTTTTTTCAAGCAGTTGATGAGCTTTGTAAGTTGAAAGAAATTAAAAAAGAATTTTTATATGAAGCTGTTCAAGCAGGACTAATTACTGCTTATAAAAAGAACTTTAATAATGCCGATAATGCCTCTGTCGTAATTGATGAAGCAAATAAGGATATAAGTTTAATTCTTAAGAAAAAAGTTGTTAAAAAGGTAAAGGATCCAATTAGAGAGATATCCTTAGAAGAAGCTAAAAATATAAATCCAGAAACTGAAATTGGTGATACAATAGAAGTAAAGGAAACCTCTCCTTCGTTTGGTAGAGTAGCAGCTGAAGTTTGCAAACAAGTTGTTAGTCAAAAACTGAGAGATGCAGAAGTAGAAACAGTATATGAGGAGTTTTCCAAAAAGGAACATGATATGATTTTAGGAGAAATAAGTAAAATTTCTCCTACAAAAATAAATGTTAATCTAAAGAGAGCTGAAGGCATTCTACCGCTTGATGAACAAATAAAAAATGAGAAATATATTATCGGAGGGAAGTTATATTTTTATATTGTAAGCGTCCAAAGGAGACTGAAAGAACCTATAATAATTCTATCAAGGACACATCCACAATTACTAAAGAAGCTTATGGAGCTCGAGATTCCTGAGCTAAAACAAGGTATAATTGAGGTGAAGGGAATAGTCAGAGAACCGGGAGTTAGAGCGAAAGTTTCTGTAGCATCGAAAGATGAGAAAGTTGATCCTGTAGGTACATGTATTGGCGCAAAGGGAACAAGGATCAATTCTGTTGGTAGTCATTTAAATAATGAAAAAATAGATGTGATACGCTGGAATGAGGATCTGCGTATATATATTGCAAATGCATTAAGTCCTGCAAAGGTTTCTCCTGAAATGGTAACAATTAACGAAGAAAGCAGAATTGTTAATGTTATAGTTGATAAAGATCAATTTTCTCTTTCAATAGGTAAGGGTGGCTCAAATGTTAAGCTTGCAGCAAGACTTACAGGATATAAAATTGATATTTCTCCGAAAGAGGATGTTAGTTAGTGGAAAAAAAGATTAGAATTTATGAACTTACAAAAGAATTAGGTAAATCCTTTGCTGATGTTAAAGAAATTTTGAATGAATTAAATATTCCAGTAAAAAGCTCTTTTTCAACTATTGACGAAGAAACTGCAAACATTGTGAAAGAAATTATCGAAGAAATAGAAAAATCAAACAAAAAAGAAGAGACAAAATCAAAAGAAAAAGTAACTGCAAAAGTAGAACCAAAAAAGGAAAAAAGAAAAGAGTCAGATAAGGTAGAATTTACTATTTCAAAACTAAGCAAACTTTGTCAGGTACCAGAAAGAGAAATTGAGCTTAAATTGTTAAAATACGGCGTGGTAGTTGATTCATATGATAGAGTTATTCCAGATTTTGCTGCTAAAAATATTATTGAATTATATGATGTTGAATTAAATGTTCCAATTGAAGCACATATTGAAGCTAAAACCTATGTACAAAGAGCGCCAGTAATTACTGTAATGGGACATGTCGATCACGGTAAAACCACTCTTTTGGATACTATTAGAAAAACTCGCATCGCAGAGAAAGAATTAGGAGGAATAACCCAGAGAATAGGTGCTTATGTTGTTGAGTATGCTGGTAAAAAAATAATTTTTATAGACACTCCAGGGCACGAAGCTTTTACTGCAATGAGAGAAAAAGGAGCTGAAGTTACTGATATTGTTGTTCTCGTAGTCGCAGCCGATGATGGCGTCAAAGACCAAACTATAGAAGCAATTGACCATGCAAAAGCTGCAAAGGTTCCTATTATTGTAGCTATAAACAAAATTGATAAACCAAACGCTAACCCCGATCTTGTGAAACAGCAAATCTCTGATCATGGACTTTTACCAGAAGAATGGGGCGGAGATACAATTTGCGTTAATATCTCTGCGAAAAATGGAACAGGTATTGAGGATCTTCTTGAGATGATTGAACTAAAAGCTGACCTTATGGATTTAAGAACAAACATAAAAGCACCTTTTGCAGGGACTGTTATAGAATCATTTATGACTAAATCTTTTGGCGCTCAAATAACTTTAATAATACAGGTTGGACACTTAAGAATTGGTGATACCATTGGTTACGAAGATGGCACTTTTAAAGTAAGGGCTATGTATGATACACTTGATAAATCTTTAAGAATAGCAGAGGCGCTTATACCTGTTAAGATAGCCGGTATTCCTTTTGTTGTTAGACCAGGTACAATACTTAGAGATGTAACATTGCTCTCTTCGCGAGCACCACGAGTAAGTACACCAACTAAAAAACAGGTTGTTATATCTGACACAAAACAATTTGCTGATGAGAAGGATTTCTTTGCTCAGGAGGAAAGTAAAGAATCAAGATTTAATCTTATGATAAAAGCTGATAGTGAAGGTGCTTTAGATGCTGTAGATGTTGCAGTAAGTAGAATCAATGTACCAGGTGTTAAATTGAATATTCTTCATAAGGGTGTTGGGATGATAACAGGCACTGATGTTCTTCTTGCAAGTGTCAGTAAGGCATTAATTGTTGGTTTTAATGTAACTACAAGCGATGAAGCACGTAGAGAAGCTAAGGCAAAAGATGTTGAAATAAGGCTATATAGGTTAATATTTGATTTGATTGATGAAGTGAGAAATATGGTTGAAGGTAAGCTAAAACCTAAAGAGGTTGAGAATATCTTAGGTACCGCAGAAGTTAAACAAATATTTAAAGTCTCTAAAGTGGGAGTAATTGCTGGGTGTATTGTTCGAAGCGGAATTGTCCAAAGAGGTGCACATGCAAGAATTATAAGAGATAGAAAAATAATAACTGAGACAAAAATTGATTCTTTAAAACGATTCAAAGAAGATGTTAAAGAGGTTAGAGAAGGTTTTGAGTGTGGGATAGGATTAGAAAATTATAACGATATAAAAGTCGGCGATATTTTCGAGGTTTATGAAAAGGTGGCTAAAAAATGAGCATAGCACTTATTTCAATTGAATTAAGACTTCCCTTCTCTCACTCACTTAAAGATAAAAGAAGAATAATTCAATCAATATTTGCTAAAGTTAAAAAGAATTTTAATGTTTCAATTGCTGAGCTTGATAGTCAGGATTTATGGCAGAAAGCTAATATTGAGATTGCTTCAGTTAATACTTCTACCGGTGAACTAAGCAAAACTTTAAATCATATTATCGACTTTATTAATGATTTTCATGAGGTTGAAATCGTAGATTATAAGATAGAAAACCTATGAACAGAAAAAAAGAGAGATTAGAACACACAATAAGAACAATAATAAGTGATATTTTTCTAAAAGAGATCAGCGATCCAAGAATTGGTTTTGTTACTGTGAGCAGTTGTGAATTAAGTTCAGATTTAATGCATGCAAAGATATTTGTGAGTATTTATGGCGATGAAAAAGAGAAAGAAAGGAGCATGGAAGGACTTAAATCTGCAACAAAATATATTCAAGAGTTATTGGCTAAAAGAATTAAGGTAAAACATGTTCCATATATTGAATTTTTTCTTGATGAATCTATTGAAAAAGGAATTAAGCTTACTAAATTAATAGAAGAAATAGAGGAAATAGAAAAGAAAGAATCGGAGACAGATTAGGTGTTTGTGCTTTGCACGCATCATGACCCGGATATCGATGGAGCAGGAGCAACTCTTGCATTATCATTATATCTAAAAGAACAAGGGTATAAATTACTAACTCTTTTAGAGAACTTTCCAGAATATATGCAATTCCTTAACGGAAGAGAGAATATAAATTCTCTAAATGAACTTAAAAATTCTGATAATTTTACTATTATTGCTCTTGATTGTGCTTCAAAAGATAGAATATGGCCAAAAGATATATGCAGTAAAGCAGAAAGAATTGTAAATATCGACCATCATTCTGACAATACAAAGTTTGGTAATATAAATGTTGTAAATACTTTTGTTTCTTCCACCGCCGAGCTTCTTTATAACCTTTTCAAGGTAAATAAAAGTGAATTAAACTTAAAAATATGTGAAAACATTTATGCAGGAATACTTTTTGATACTGGGGGTTTTAGATATCAAAATACAAATTATGAAACTCTTCTTATTGGTGCAGAGATTTTGCAAAAAGGCGTAAATGCAAGTAGAATTGGAGAATTTGTATTTAATATTTGGACTGAAAGTGGGTTTAAAGCATTAAAGATTGCATTAAATAACCTTGAATATTTTGGTGGTGGCGCTATCTTATTTTCATTTATACCTTACAACGAAATAGTTGAAGAAGGTTTGAGGAGTTATGATTTTGAAGGAATTGTAGATATTTTAAGAAGCAACAGAAATGCGAAAATCATAATATTACTGAGAGAGATAGAAGAAAATACCTTTAAAGGAAGCTTGAGGTCAAAAGGCGAAATTTCCATAAATCAAATTGCCAAAAAATTTAATGGCGGAGGACATCCGCATGCTGCAGGATTTGAAATTAAATATGATAATGTTTTTGCAATTAAAGAAGAATTAATTAGAGAAGCAAAAAGACTCATTTAAAAACTATTGTTTTAATTAAGAATAATTATTATGAAAATAATAAATACTCATAGCGAAGTAGATGCGATTTTTAAAAATACGTACGTTTATGCCTGTATCGGTAATTTTGATGGTGTCCATAGGGGCCATCAAGAACTTATAACAAATACTGTTAAATCTGCAAAAGAAAATGGTGGTATATCTATTGCAATAACTTTTAACCAGAATACTAAGATTTTAAAAAACGAGAGGAAATTTCTAACAACACTAAATGAAAAAATATCAATTATTGAAACTCTTGGCATAGATTATGTATATCTAATAGACTTTCCGGACGGAATTTCCGAACTTACTTCTTATGAATTTACAAAAAAATATCTTGTAGATACTTTAAGAGTAAAAGAAATATATGTAGGAGAGAATTTTAGGTTTGGTCATAAAAGAAGTGGAACCCCTGATACACTCGTAGATTTAGGTAAAAGTTTTGGTTTTAAGACACATATTTTAAAATTAGTAACCCTCAGTGGAATGATAGTAAGCAGTACAATTGCAAGAACAGCTTTAAATGAAGGAAGAGTTGATATTTGTAGGAACCTCTTGGGATATCCATATTTCTTGAGAGGTGTAATTGGAAAAGGAAAAAGTAGAGGGAAAAAATATGTTTTTCCAACTGCAAACTTGTATAACATCGATGAGTTAAAGCTTATTCCAGGAGAAGGGGTTTATTCTACTATTACAATATTTGATAGATCAGAATATTTTTCTTTAACGCATATAGGACCACAGCCTACTTTTCAAGACGAAAAGGCATCTATTGAAAATCATATATTAAATTTTCAGAGAGAAATTTATGGCAAGGAAGTTGCATTACTGTTTTTGAGAAAATTAAGAAATATAATGCAATTTGATAATTCAAATGAACTGAAAAAGCAAATTGAAATTGATAAAATTGAAGCAGCCAAGGATTTTGAATTATTTATCAAAGACCCACAAATAGACTTATTAAATTGGCTTAAATAGTTTCTATTTTTTTCTTTTTTCTCTTCTTCTGAAAGAATATAGTTATCTAAATCTTCATAGTTCTTTAGCGAAAATAAGATTTTTCTGAAAAGTATAATGATAAAATTGACACAATATACTCATTAGATAAGAGTTTCAGTTTTCAATTGTCAATGCCAGTATATATCGCATCTTCCAACTAACAATATCCTATAAACATTCATTAACACATAATAAACAACATATTTGTAATTACAATATGTAGTCATTTATATTGTAATTATTAGTATTGTATTTTAAATTTATTTTTGTATACTATAGCTCATGTATTTAACTGAAGTTCTCACTAAAACAAAGAAAGGTAAGATTTCTCATAGATGTATTTTGTTAAGAGAATCCCATAGAGAAAACGGTAAAGTAAAAACAAAAACAATTGCAAATATTACTCATTGCAAACCGGAGGAAATAGAAGCAATTAAACTTGCATTAAAATACAAAGATAATTTATCTGTTCTTAAATCAGTGAAAGAAGATATTAAAATTAAAAGCGGATTAAGTATAGGATCAACTTATCTTATTTATGAAATAGCAAAGAGAATTGGAATAGAGAAAGCACTTGGTAAAGACAAATTTGGTAAATTAGCAATGTATCAGATAATAGGAAGACTTTTAAACCAGGGCTCAAGATTATCATTAACAAGACTTGCAAGTACTCACTCAGTCTGTGATGTTCTCGGAATAAGAGAAGGATTTAATGAAGAACATCTTTATTCCAATCTTGACTGGTTAAGTAAGAATCAATTGAAGATAGAAAAGAGACTATTCAGTGAAAGGATTAAAAACAATGAGAAGGATAATTCTGTCCTTGATCTATTCCTCTATGATGTTACAAGCAGTTATTTTGAGGGGGGAGAATTTGAATTATCAGACTTCGGATATAACAGAGATGGTAAAAAAGGAAAGAAACAGGTAGTTGTTGGTCTTTTATGTGATAATAAAGGAGATCCAGTATCAGTGGAAGTATTTACAGGTAACACAAGAGACTTCGATACAGTTGATAATCAGATAAATAAAGCAAAAAAAGAGTTTAATTGTAAAAGTGTTACATTCGTAGGAGACAGGGGAATGATAAAGAGTGACCAAATTGATTCACTTAAAAATGCAGGGTTCAACCATATAACTGCAATAACTAAACCTGAAATAAATAAACTCCTTAATATGGGAATCTTTAATATGAGTCTTTTTGATGAAGATTTAAACGAGATAAACTTTGAAGGTGAAAGATACATTTTAAGAAGAAATCCTTACAGGGTAGAAGAGATAAAGAGAAATAGAGAAGAGAAGAAAGATGCTGTAATTAAATTGATCAATAAGAAGAATGATTACCTCTTAAATCATAAGAGAGCAGATGTATCAGTAGCATTAAATAAAATAAATGAAAAGATTGAAAAGCTTAGAATATCAAACTGGCTCAAAGCAACAAATGAAGGAAGAGAAATATATTTAGTAGAAGATAAAGAAGCTTTGAAAGAAGATGAAAAACTTTATGGATGTTATGTAATTAAAACAAATTTACCAAAGGAATATAACAAAGAATTCATCCATGAAAAGTACAAGGATCTATTTTTAGTAGAACAGGCATTTAGAACAAGCAAAAGAGATTTCCTTGAAATGCAACCATGGTTTGTAAGAACAGAAGAAAGTACAAGAGGACATGCATTTATTGTTATGCTATCCTACTTAATTGTTAAATATTTAAAGAAAGCATGGATTGATATTAATTTAACAGTAGAAGAAGGAATTAATGAATTATCTCATTTATGTTTAATGGAAGTTGAATTAGATAACGGTACTAAATTCCAGAAGATTCCAGAACCAAACAAAATACAAAAATTACTTCTTGATAGTGCAGGTGTTAAATTACCTGAAATAATACCACATTTTGATGTTACTGTAGTCAGTAGAAAGAAACTTAAAAGAGATAAAGAAAAACATTAATTGATAATGCTTCTTAAGCTATTGAATGATGTTTTATTAAATGGAAGATCCGATATATTTTCCCGTTTTTATTCTATATATTCTAAAATATCCTAAAGCCTGTAAAAATTATATAGTTAATTTCAAATTTATATCTTCTGTAGCTTGCTTCACAGGAGAATACCATTATTTTGACAAGATTTTAATTTTAGACAATATAAATTTTTATTAAGCCCAACTTCCCGTTTTTTACAACTTAAATACCTGTAAACACTCATAGAAACTTAATAAGTAATATTAAATTATTAATAATGTAGTCTGTAAGTATATTAATAAATATTAATTAAATACTTGCAATAATATTATTAACATGGTATAAAAGTATTATGTTTATTAAAAGATGTTTATCAAAGTTTAGAGATAAAGAATATGAAACA
>JBPOJC010000020.1:0-5401 GCA_052034135.1 Caldisericota bacterium
TTCTCCTTGTATTTAACATACCACCTTTTGATTACAAAAAAGACAAACTATACTGTAGTATATAACAAAAAATAATTAACTGATTATATCAGGGGAAACATTGGTTAGTTTGGGAAGTTGGGTTTAACCCTTTCTACAGAAGGAAATAATGATGCAGGAATAAAAGGATTTGATTATGAATATGCTTATCTTAAGACATCAGAATGGACTACTCTAATTAAATTAAGAGAATGTAAATTCTTTTATTATGAAGGTACGACTCAGGAATTCTGTGATAGAATGAAAAAATGTAGAAATAAATTACATGAGCTTGTAAAAGGAAACAGGCAATTTTGCCTAGATAAAACATGGTGGTTACACACAAGTTGCTACAATAGCGACTACAGAGGCTATAGGGGTAGAGGAGATACTGGCAAATGCGATGCAAATGACGATATTATGACTTTCGATTATTTTAGAGCTTATTGGAGATGCTCATAAAAAGGAGGATAAAATGACTGCAAACAAGAAACTAAATCTTAAATATAAATATGGTATATTTGTAATTATATCTGTTATTTTGGTAATTTCATTATATCATGTTTACTTTTTAAATCTGAATAATAGGAGAGAAGCCTTATTTAATGAATGTTTTAAAGTTATTGGAAGTTTTAGATGTAAAGAACCCTTAAAATTAATTACAATCTCACCTAACAGCGAAGAATTGTTTGCACTCACTTACTTGGGAGAAGTATATTCCTACTCTGTGACAGATGGAAAACAGATTGAGCATATTTGTGATATTGATGATAAGCTTTATGACCCAATTTATATGTATATAGATGATTCTAAAACATTGTACTTTTTAGATAATGAAGTGCCAAGTGAGCCCAGAACAGTTTCCTGCTCAGATAATAAAGTTGTGTTAACGAGAACAATCTTTTACCCTACGCAAGCAAAGTACTTAGGAAACTATAAAATAAAATATATAAAAACCAACGAAAAACACTCGGATGAATTTCAGCCTATCAACCTTAACTTGAGTATTTTCCCAACTTTAAACCCTTCTCCGCAAAGTAAACTCGTTTTTGTTGATGAGAACTTGTATTTTTTAGATTCTTCCCTTGTTGATTTGAATAATTTTTCAGTAAATTTTAAACAGATACCATTTTCAGAATATGGGAAAAATAAATTGTTACATATAAATTTAAAAACTAAGCAAATTGACACTTATCTTGATACCCCTCCTTCTTCAACAGCTATTATTTCATTTGATATACAAGAAGATAAGCTTGTGTTACTGACGAGAACAAATAAGAAAGAACTGAAACAAGTTGGAAATGAGATACTTGTCTATAATTGCAAAAAAGAAATAATAGAAAAACAATTTTCACTAAAAATTGATTGTAACGATATTTATTTTATAAGCACAGATAAATTAATTGCAGTAAATAATGATTCACTTTTATTAATAGATATCGATAAACAAAGAGAAATAGCAAATATAAATGTTTCAACTTCCCTTTCTTGGTTTGTAAAGAATCCTACTGGTTTTTACTTAGTTAGAAGAGATGGGAATAATGACAATCAATATAATATTTATAAATTTATAGGTAAATAAAGTCTGTGATAAATTTAGCTGGAACAGTAGAGGTAAACTAACACAGCTTATAGCAGTAGAAAATGGAACAAATACAACATTTTCCTTCTCTTATGACGGAATGAATAGAATAAGTGGATACAATAAAACAACAACTGAAGTAGGAATGCCTCCTCAGACTGAAGAGTGGAACTTCTACTACGGTCCTATAGGAATTGATAATGCAGAAAGGTTTCAGAATAGTGTGCAGAACCTAATAATAGATTATTCAACTGATACAAAAGGAAGGATATTATCAATGAGTTATAACGAAATTGGTGACTATAATGGGGAATTATTCTACACATTTGATAGTTTTGGCAATACTTCTGCTTTAACAGATCAAGGAAATGTAATTGTAGGATACCTGTATGACTTAAATAATGGAGCAATTAAGAGTGAATACAATCCTCAAGGAATAGATAATCCATATAAAGGTGGTGGAAAAGAAAGAACACTTTCATTAAAACCATGGGGGCCAATAGTTTTTGATATACCGGAAAGAGGAATGTGGGCATTAAGAGAAAGGTTTATATCTGTTTATATTGGAGACTGGGGAGCATTCGCAGTAGCAGGAAATTCGTTTCAAGTTTCTCCTCAACCTTTTCTTGGTATGTTGTGTGAATGTGAGTGGCTAAAGGGAAAAGGCAAATTTACTGAAAATGACAGGAATACAATTAAAAAAACGCTAAGAAACAAAGTAGAAAAAGAGGGGAAAACCGTATCTGAAGCTGAATTAGATAAAGCTGTTGATGCTCTTGAAAAAGATATGAATGACTGCTGTAATGAAAATGGCAATTACAAAGGTCATCATGGATACATTACTATAGGGAGCGGTGGCGGTGTAGTAGCTTTTGGAATAGATTGCGGATTAAGTGTAAAGGGTGGATATTTTAATATAATTCTTTCACGGTATATCTTAGGTTGAAATAAATATTTGTAGTTAGCATCGACAAAATGTTCTTTCAAATTATTCTTAAATTTTATAAATAGATTAAAAGGAGGGAGAAATAGTGAGAAAGTTTTTAACTTTTTGGATATCTATTTTAATTTTGTTTATAGTTGTGTTAATAATCTGTTATCATATTTATCCATTCCGAAATGAAGATAAATACTGTTTAACTCCATCTATGAAAGAAAAAATAGAGAAACTATTTACCACTGATGCCTTCAGTTTTTATAAAATAGAAGAAGATCATGATGAAATAACAATATGGGTTGAATTATCCTCTTACAATGAAGTCATCGGTTTATATTCTTTTTCTTTAGATGATTTAGATGAGATTGCTGATTTATATCCTACTGGAAGTAAGATAAATACCTATGAGCCTGCTGAGAAAAGTCTTCTTTATCTTGTTTCACTTCAAAAAACTCCAGAAATGAAGAAATTGATCGAGAATGCACATAATGCAGGTAAAAAAGTTAAATTAAAAATGGTACAAAATTTAAATCAAGTAAAGAATATTAAAATTTCTGATTTAACTGTCACAGATAATAAGGGAAGGAAAAAAATTTTTAAAGTTGAACTATTAAATGTAATTTGCGAATTTGAATATCCATATCACGACAATCCAAAAGAATTAAAATTCTTAAATATAAAATATCCTGAATCTCTTTCTAATGTAGATGTTAAAAAAATAGAAATTGCTTATAAGTAGAATTCCCATAGCTTCCTATAATGAAACAGGAGGATTTAATGGAAACCTTACTTATGTTTATGATAACTATGGTAATATATTAGACTTACTAAAAGATAATGGAGATCCGGCAAAAGCTATTTTAATTAACCCTAATAATGGTGCAATTGATACAAGATATAACCCATATGATATTGATGACTCATTCACCTATAGAGCAAGAGATGGATTTATGAGTATAGGAGACTTATGGGCAAATGGAGATGGAACAGTTTACTTACAAGGTCATCCTGTAATACCCAATCCCTGGGGAAATGTCTCCACAAATGGAACAACTACTACAACCACTACGGATATAACCGATAAAGGTGGAGGGGATACAGAAGAGTGTTGTAGTTTAAAAGATTGTTGTGAAAAAATTAGAGAAAAACAGATTTCTGGTTATCAAGATTGGATGGGGCATTGGGATGAAGCCGGATACATTAGCGGATATGAACGAGGTAAAAATGGTTTTGATTGTAACGAAGCTTTAGTTGATTATATGTTAGCAAAATGTGATTATCTTTATGGTACAGGTGGTTCTGGTGATGCAGAGGATAATAAAGAACATGGAGCATGGCAACAGCGCTATTTTGCATATGTTGCAAGATGGGCGGGATGTAAGTGGGCAACACATCCTGAAACAACAGATGTATATGACCCTGTAAGAGTCTCGTATGCAAGACGTAGCAAAAATCAAGGTCATGGATGGACTAGTGGCACTCCTGCAGATGTAAACGAAGAATGTGAGAAATATGCTGGCTGTTAAAAAATTCAAAATACCAATTTTGAGAATTTCAGAAATAGTTTTACTGGTTACATTCTTATTTCTTCAGGAGCTACATCCTGCTCTGTCTAAATATAATTCAGACAAATTTAGCAATCACATTGTAGAATCATTTGGTGCGCCTTATCTTCTTAGACAGCGAATGCCTTTAAAACAATTAGAAAAAATGTGGAATAAAAAAGTTTGCGGAATATATTATCTTCTGGAAGAAAGTGAAGAAAATCTTATTCTTCCAAACAAATATGGATTAAAACGCTATGAATATCTAAAAAAGAAACTAACCATAAATAATTATGGGCTAACTTTAAATATTATTGATGATCAATCCTATTGGATGGGTTGGGGTAGTGGTAAAAATGAAGAGGAAAAAAATAATGATTGGCTTAAAGAAATTTCTTCTCTGATAAGTAAATCAAAAAGTAAACTTCATATAGCTGAGAAAAGAGCACTAATCCAGCGCTACCAGGATGAATATCAAGTTACATTTAACATTAAGTGGGAGACTATTCCAGATAAAGAAACACTTTCCCGCTATAGATATCTCTTATTCCTTGTAGCAGATGAAATTTATGTAGAAGATTTTACAGATAAACTTGGCAAACCAATCTTTGAAAATGTAGCTTATGACTTTATTCCTTTAGAGAGAGATGACACTAAGGCTTTTGATGGAAGTGGATTACCTTTAGTATCCTTAAATCGGAAAATTTCGCCAGAAGATGAAATGATAACATTATGCACAGCTACTTTCAAATTACCTGAAATGAAACGAGATACTGGATGGTCATTGCATTTAATATTAGAAGACCCTGAGAATTTGGGTGAAACAATCTTTTCTTATAGAATAAGGTTGTTATAATACATTTAAAATGTGTGCCATTAAGGGGTGATATATATGAAAATGAGAAAAACAATGTTAACTATTATTTTAATGATAATCATGGTTATTTTTGTTGGTCAGTTAATTTTTGTAATTTCCATAAATTCCACAAGCTACGGTAATATCATAAACAAAGAGCTTTCCTCAGAGTTAACATCAATAATAGAAAAAATTGAATCAAGAATTAGCGGAAGAGAGATAAATCTTACTTCCAAGAATTATAATCTTGATTCTACGGAACCTTTAGATATAGGAAAAGTTTATCTTCAAAGAAAAGAGGAAGGAGAAGTATTAGAAGAAATTATTCAAAGGATGAGACTCGAAATTTGCCTATTGCTTAGTGATCAACCAGAACTACTAAAAGCAATGTATAAATCCAATGTTATATCTGACAATAGGTCATATACTGGAGACTTTTTCCCAAATCTTGGAATTGTTAGTGA
>JBPOJC010000102.1:0-6643 GCA_052034135.1 Caldisericota bacterium
CTAAACCTATTTCTCCCTGTTCAAATTTTGAAAGATAGACCGATAAGTTATTCACATTGAAATTATCAATAGTTAGAAAGTCTATATCGTTTTTATTTCTTATGAAAAGAGGAGTTTTTATTTCTGGAGTTCCTGAGTTTCTATAACTTATTATTGTATCTCCAACTTTGAATATGTCTTTTAAAAGAATTTTAACATTCTCCTCGATTTTATTAATCATACTTTTTCAACTCCTTCTTCATCTTTTATTACTATTACCTCTTTCATAAATTTGTCTATCTCTTTAAGAACTGGCTCAATTTCATTAATTTTATGCCACATAACCTGTAATTTTTCTTGAGATAATCCAAAGCCAGATAGAATTTTCTTTGTTAGAAACAATCTTCTTTCAGAAATAAGACTTCCTTCTCTGTAAATGCAGTCAGCAGGAGTACAACCAAGAATTAATACTCCGCTTGCCCCCTTATTTATTAACTTTAATGCGTATTCAGGATTAAATCTACCACTGCAACCTATGTCAACTACACTAATATTTGGATATTTATTATTGATTTTTTCAATTAATCTTTTTCTTTCTTTAGCTCTACACAAAAAAAGATACACTAAGTCCTTTCCAGCCATAATTTGTTTACCTCCTCTAATAATGTACTATCAAGCAAGCCTTCTAATTGAATTGCTGCTGATCTACATGCTCCTACACAAATGCCACACCCCTGACATTTTGGCTCTAAAACTTTAGATATTTTACGCTGTACTCCGTCAACTACTGCATCTATTTCAATTATTGCCTTCTTAGGACAGACATCTGCACAGTAAAAGCAACCGACGCATCTTCTCTCATCGACTTTTGCAACTTCTTTCTTCTTTTTTGGAAAATAAGGTAGAAGGGCAAGAAAAACTAAAAATACAATAAAAATAATCATGACGGTAATCTGCTGAGGGACTTCTGGAAATAGTTTTTCGAATAGAAATGTTGCTTTATCCATTTCAAAAGTTTTTACCGATATTGGAAAAAGCCCAGAAATAAGTGTTAATAATCCTAATGTTATTAGCGTTAGAGAAAGTGGTGGCAAAATTCTCGGTCTTGCAATTCGAGAGAAGTGAATTATAAGAAAAACAAATATTGATGCTGGAAGGAGTAAGTGTAAGCCAAAATTTAGTAGAATTAAGGATTGGAAGTCCTTTCTTCCAATCTCGAAAAAATCCGCGATTTTGTAAAGAATCGATTGAGCACCAAGATCAAACGAAGCTAAAAATCCAGAGCAAATTATAGCAACTGTAACAAATAAAAGCACGACTCCGCTTATCCAGCCAACATTATAAGGTTTTGAGACTTTACCAGTTATAAACATTCTTATCAGATGAAGAACGCAGAGTATAAGCATACCATATGCTGAATATCTGTGAATTGTCCTTACGTATAATCCGTACGGGACTTGAGTGCTAATAAATTTTAAAGAACTATAACTTTCTGCTACAGTTGGTATGAAATACATTAGTAAAAATACCCCAGTAAATAATTGAATTACGAAAAAGAGGAACGTCAAACCACCAAAGTAGTAAGAAGGATTTAATAAATATTCTACTTTTTTATCCTGAATTTCTTTCATTTTATGTACCACCACCTATATCAGTCAAATATATTGTGTTATCTTTAATTTCAATACCAAAAGGCGTTAAACCTTTTTGAGGGGGTCCACCTGTTACCGCACCAGTTCCAGGGTCAAATGAGCCTTCATGACAATTGCACCAGAGCCTTTGGTTTTCTGGTTTCTCGCTGATCCACCTAACCGTACAATTGAGGTGAGGACAAACTGCACTATAAGCTTTAAAATCGCCTTTCCAGTTAACAAGTATCCCATAAATATTTTGTTTTGCCTGCCTTGGACCTGTAGAAGGTAAGCTTAACATAACTGAAAAAGATTTACCATCTCCATCTTTTACTTCATCTGTTTTTGCTATTTCTATGGGCTCAAATTCAGTCGTAAAAGCGTAGCCAGTAAATTTATATGGAGTAGCAGCTGGAGAAAACAATCTCAAAACAGGAGATAGTGATGTGCCAATAAAGAGTAAAAAGACTAAGATAAGAATAGCTGTTAACAACCCACTTCTTGGAATCCTACTCATATACTAAACCTCCAATTACACAACAGTTAAAAACAGTTAGATTTACTATAATATTCTATATTATCTTTTTCAAGTTTTTTGCATTACTTAATTCAAGATCTTAATGAAAGAGAATGGAAAAAGTTTCGGCATTTGTAAACCTTATTCCCATATCTGGTGAAAAATGCAATCTGAACCAGCTCTAGATCTAGATAAAAAGGGAATGTTGATATAGATTAACTGCTTACTTAAAAGTATCTATAACTTTTTTACACAATATTTATATGAATTGTATATTCTATGAGTACTATATTTGCTCTTAATTGCTCCATTATTTAAGTCATAAGCATATCCCGCAACTACACCTCCTTGTGCATTAGTGAGAACTATATCTTTTACCAGTGCTATTAAAGGCGTATAAGAGTTCCTCGCTATAAACTTCAATTTCACTATAATTCATTGAAAGCATATTTGCTTTTGAGTCTGTAGAGTAATTCATAGTTAGGTTTTGCATTATATTTTGTTTCCGCATTGCCTTTTCTATATCAGATGAATCCATAATTCGTGCCATTCATGCTGTATAATTCCTGCTGCGTTTGTGTATTTATCAGTCACATCTTCTAAATTATTATTAGAAAGAGTAAGAAATGAAATCTTTTTTACTTATAGTGACTGAAAGCATAAAAAATTTTAAATCTTAGGATCGCAAGAGGAGCTTTTAAGACTTTTTAATCTATAAAAGCTGTAAACAAGTTCGACTGTTCCATACCCTGTGTTACACAACCAAATCTGTTTTTTGCCTGTCTGAGGACTTAAATACTCAAATAAGCAACTTCCATAATCTTCTAACTCAACAAGATAATCTGCATCTAAGTTATAAATGTATGTGTAGTATTTAATTGGAGTATTAGGTTTATTTGGTCCTTCACCACGGAATAGAATTTGATTAGTTTCCTCATCTGCCCAACCTTCAACCCTAAGAGGTCTATCAATCTTTACTTTTGGAATTGAAATTCTCTTAATAAGGCTTATTGATGTTTTTGAAGAATCAAAATTATAAATATTGATTCCTTTTCTGGTAAGACATATTAGAAAATCATTGCAGAATGCTAAAGATAAACAACTTCCAGATATAAGTGATTTCCAGCTTGCATCATTTTTAATAGGTTTTGCATAAACTCTTTTCTCAGGGTATAGTACAAATAAGTTTCCATGGGATTGGTATAGAGTAGGTGGATATTCTGAATTGCAATTCGGCATATCAAACCATTCATCAATTACTTTATCATTCTTATCTAAAACAACTATTTTTAATTTCCTTTGATTAAGATCATCATAAGTGGCAAGAATAAACTTCTTTTCTTCATCATCAACTGCAAAACCTGTTATTGTACCGCCATTGAACGTAATAAGTGTGGATTTTTCAAAGATTAATTTATAATTATTCTCCTTTTTATAAACATATTGACTATTCCAATTTTGTATTTCTTCTTTGCTCATTGGATCTACTTTTATTCTGAATGCGAAAAGATAAGCAACAATAGATTCAGAATCTTTACCTTTAGTATATATTTCTTGTATTGTGAACAGTTTGCCATTAGAAGAAGAAAAATATTCCCCGAACCCCACTTTTTCGTAGTCAGGATCATCAGGTTTTGACATTATACTCTCATATGTAAACTGCTTTAATTCAGGAATAGTTTGAGAAAAGATTGGATTATTAGGTAATGGAAATAGCATTCCTTTAAGGATTCCCGTACTAAACAATGGTTTATTATCAGAAGAAGAACCAATACTGCATGATGTTGCAGAAATCGATAAAAAGATAAGCAGAAGAAGAGAGACAACCCTAAGCCTCTTATTTTTATCACTCTTATATTGCATTACTTAACCTCCTTTTGTTTTGAAAACCCCGTTTTTAATCATTATTTATAAACTTCTTGCTATCCTATTTTAGAAAAACCAATTTTATATATTTATTATATGCATCTCCGAATAAATCCTTTGCATTCTTGTAATATTTGTTGGATTTATCGTTAATGTTGTTAGGTATTACGAGGTGTCCTTGTAAGTAAACTGTTCCAACATCATTATTTGCCCATAAAGGTCCTATACTCATTGGATTATTGGACTCGCACATGGATCGCCTCCGTTATCCAAAACATAGATATTATTTTCCTTCTCTAATATATCCACGGGGAAAAAAGGAATTTTATTATTTGGTGAATTTATTAGTATCTCTGCAAACGCTATTTTATTATAATCTATACAACCAGAAAGAATTGGTAAAAGGAGTGTTATAAGTATAATTAACAATCTTTTGCATTTCATTTGAAATACCTCCTATTAAAAAATACTTAAAGTTATTTTTGGTTAAAATTTGTTGGATATGCTCTACATTATACATCTCAATTTTACTTTTCGAATTCAATCTGAGAAGACTCACTTTTTTGTTGTAACTGTCTTGTCCATATAAGTATAGAAGTTGATAGATTCTTCATCTCCTTTAAGGTGATTTACGCCTGTAATTAAAGGAAATGGACCAAAGAGCACTATAATAAAAATTATGGTTAAAATTACTTTTATTTTTTAAGTATAAAAACGCCTTCTGTTTTTGAATAAACCTTCATATTAAACTCCTTTCATCTTTGCAAGCTCAACAAAATTCTTTTGTTGCATATATTTCACCTTCTGAAGAGGTGCAACGTAAACTAAAGGCATTATCTGAATATACTTAAGGTTTTATCTTTTGCACAACCATCTTTTACCAGTAAACGTTGTTCTTTACACTAAAAAATCAATTTTCAGTTTGTAATTTTTTATCATTATTAATAATTAATTCAGTTTAACCTGGATTAAATACAAATGGTCCTATAGTATTGTTTTCACTTGAACTATCAAGTTTATCTTGGTATCCGCCATCTAATAGTTCTTCAAATGTTTGTATTCCAAAGAGTGTAGTAATTCGCCAAAATTCACCTTTAAGAATTGAATTATTAAAATTGTAATCAGGATCAAGCCATACCTGAAACCTATTATCAATTATAACATTGAATTTATATTCTTTTTCACCTAATCTAAAATTTGTTTTTGTAATAAAAAGAGGAACTGTTTCATAATCGGTTAATTTGACTTTTTCTACATCTATTTTTCTTAAATCCATCTCAGCATTTCTCATTTTATCAAGGCTTGTCATCGGAAAACTCGCAGTGCCCCATATTATTTTGATACTTTCACCTTTTGGTTTTAAGCTATATTCTCTGTCTGCAATTTTATATAGGCGGACAAGTTCAGATTCAAGTTTTGGTCCTTTTGAAGAGGAATAGCCAATTGTTAGGTTTAATATTGAAATCACTAAGATTAAAATCAGAAGAGAAATCTCAATAAAGTAAGCTTTCTTCATTTAAACTGCCTCCCTTTATTTTGCCTTCTTATATTTAATTTATACTCCTATTTAAGTTTTGTGCAAACAAATCGATTTGCTTTTCATTATATTTCTATAATTATCTTTCTGTGCTGCCACATTACCATAATTGGTAAACATAAGTAAGGTAAGGTTTCATTAAATCCTCCAGTTTTACTGTAATTTAAAAATTAATGGAAATTACTTATCTATCATATATCTGCAATTAAATGCACATTTTACTTCTCTGCCCAAGTAGTTGTTGAGATTTACGAAAATAGAATCCATAAAAAAGCTCTAAAGAAGACATTTAAAGTTAAGGGAATCAATACCTTCTTTTTCTAGAAGGCTTAAACCACATTTTATAAAAGTCAAGGGATAGGAATGAAAAAAGTAAGAAAAAATGATGAAAAATAATCCCTTCATATATATAAGTGGGGTAAAAATGACAATTTTGTCACTCTAAAATACAAAAGAATACAATTGATCTGGATTCCCGATAAAAGATTTCGGGGATGACCCTACCCCAGTCTTCCTGAGGAAGCGTATTTTGTTCCCGAAGGATCTCCTTTTCGTCATTCCATAAATTTCTTGGTCATTCCCGCGAAAGCGGGAATCCAGAATACTAAGAATAGAGCCACATTTCTATCTACTGCATAATACGTAAAACAAACCCTCCATATATGTAAGTGAGGTGAAAATGACAATTTTGTCACTCTAAAATACAAAAGAATACAATTGGTCTGGATCCCCGATAAATACATTCGGGGATGACAGTTTGGTGGCTCGGGATGACACCCACCCTCGTCACCCTGAGGAGCGCTCATTTTAGCGACGAAGGGTCTCCTCTTTTTACTTCCTTGAACAGTCATGAATAAAAGAACAGACAAGAATGTCTGTTTTACACCAAAATGATTAAAATACGGAGATTCCTCAGAACATGTGCGATAATACCGCACATCGGAATGACGGTGGGTGGTTATCCTGCAGAGAGTCCTTCCAGCGACAAGGAACCTCTCCACCAACCCGTCACCCTGAGAGAAGCCTATCTGCAATCGACGAAGAGTCTCCAGCCTCATCCGTCTTCCTGAGGAAGCGTATTTTGTTCCCGAAGGATCTCCTTTTCGTCATTCC
>JBPOJC010000055.1:0-6507 GCA_052034135.1 Caldisericota bacterium
AAATGCTGTTCAATATCTGCAAATCCTCGATAATTAAGAATATCAGGAGCAGCAGAAGAACCTTCACAGCAGAAACAGGGCTCAGCATGAGGACATTCAATTGCTCCTGCTCCCCAACAAAGTGTAAGTTCTTCTGCTGGAACAACTTTAAATTTGGAAACATTTTGTCCTCCATCTTCCTCTCTTTCTACATTCTGAGCAGTATTAACAGCTCCTTTATACTCAGTATAGTTGGTTTCTTCGTTGAAAGTGCTACCTCGAGAACAGCTACAATGTGTTTGATTCGGCCAAAAATAGTCAGCATGTGTAGTCATTATTAGCCATCTGAATTTTTGGATAACTCTTTTGTAGTGAGCAATTCTACTCATTTTTATCTTTTCAGTATCATTTTTGCTCGAATGTTCAATTCTCTTATCTGCATGTTGCCCTCTTCCATCATAGTATGAATGTATATGTCCATCACCTTTATACCATTCACCAAGTGGAAAGATTTCATTATATCCGTCTCTATAATATAGCGTAACAACTCGTTCAGTTGGTGCTAATCCTTCAAAGTGTGCTTCAAATATTAGAACATAATTATTTCCTTTAGTAGGGTTTTCCCATACATCACTTAAATTTATCTCAACATTTGTGCAACCAGGTGCATTCTGTGAATCATAGATTTTACTTCCTATATCAGTGATTATACCCCATGAAGGTGGCGGATCACCTTGAGCAAATCCTATAGCTTGCTTTAATGTATTATCATAGCAGATGTAATAGTTTCCTTCATTATCTTGTTTTAGTTCTGGCTCAACTTTTAGTATTCTCCAATCATTACCTGAATAATCATTGTAAGAAATATTGTAAGATGATTCTAATGTTACCCCTATTTGAATTGTTTTTACATAAATCTTTTCTTCTCCATCAATTTTGTATATATCTATACTTTCAAAATCTTTAGTTAAGTAATTTCCTAATTGGTCTTTTTCATCTGTAACCCATCCAGCAACAAAAGGAATAAAAGCTTCTGTGGTATCAGGTAAGAGTAATGCATTTAATGGTTCAAACATGGTTTCACTAACATAACCATAAGTTAAACTTGATTTGAGTGAATTTTTAGATTTTAAATTAGTAGGAAATTCTATAATAAGAAGAAGCATAATAATTACGCTTATTAGCTTTAAAGATTTTGGTAAATTACCAGTACTTCCCTCGAGAGAGAGAGAGAGTTTCTCTTTAGATTAAACATTTTAAATCCTCCTTAAGTTTTAATTAATTGTAAAACTAACAATTTTTTCTGGAGGAGTTTTTCTGTTTACTTTTACTAAATTCTATTAAATGACTCTTTTCCCTATTTAAGTTAGAGCATTCAATTAGTCAATTAATACAATAATAATAGAAAACAAAAAAGTCAAGGAAAAGTTTAGTAATTTTTAGGGAAAAGAATATGGATTCCCGCTTCCGCGGGAATGACGAGGAGACTGTGAATTCCCATTTTCATAGGAATGACATGGAGGAGATCCTTACGAAGCAGAATACGCTCCCTCAGGAAGACGGTGGAGGCGATAGATCCTTCTGTCGCTTGGAAGATACTCCGTCGGGATGGCAGAGATGGGTCATCTCCAAGTGTATCTATTGGGGATCCATGAGGTAATTTGTCATCCCTGAATGTCTGCCAACCGTCATCCCCGAAATCAACAAAAATGTCATACCCAAAATCCACACAAATGTCATCCCCGAATGTATTTATCGGGGATCCAGACCATACTTCTAAACTATCTGGATTCCCGCTTTCGCGGGAATGACCAAGAAATTCATGGAATGACGAAAAGGAGACCCTTCGTCGCTGGGATGAGCGCTCCTCAGGGTGACGAGTGTGGTGGTGTCATTCTAAGCCACTAAACTGTCATACCCGAAATCTTTTATCGGGGATCCAGAAACCAAAATACATAGCAGAATTGAAATTAGAATTTATGGATTCCATATAACCTTTTTTTTATTATAATGTAAATAATCATGGAAAAAGATTTTTACTCAGAAGCAGGGGTTAGCTCAACAGAAGAAGAAAGTGCTTTAAAAGGTTTACTTAAATGGGTAAACGCTACATTCCCTTTAAGAGATAATATTGGCAAAGCTCTCCTTCCGATAGGATTTTTTGCTAATGTTGTTGATACAGGGTTGGGTATTGGAGTCGCAATTTCTACCGATGGCGTTGGGAGCAAAACGCTAATTGCAGAGTTTTTAAATAAATACGATACAATTGGGATTGACTGTATTGCAATGAATGTAAATGATATTTTATGCGTAGGGGCTGAACCCGTAAGCTTTGTTGATTATATCGCTGTTAATAAAATAGATAAAGTAAAAATTGAAGAAATCGGTAAAGGGCTATATGAAGGAGCAAAATTAGCCAATATTAATATCCCTGGCGGAGAAATTGCTCAAGTAAAAGATATACTTCACGAAGGTGATAATAGCTTTGATATAATCGGCACCGCAATCGGTTTTATTAAACCAGATAAAATAATAACTGGCAAGAATATTGAAAATGGTGATATTATAATAGGGCTTAAGAGTAGTGGCATACACAGTAATGGTTTTACACTTGCAAGGAAGGTTTTACTTAGCGATAAAAACTACGACGATAATATTTTATTAGAGCTTTTAACACCTACAAGAATTTATGTAAAAGAAGTTTTAGCTTTAATTAACACAGTTAACGTTAAAGGGTTAGCAAATATCACAGGCGATGGATTTTTAAACATTATAAGATTTTCAAAAAAAGCTAAATACGTAATCAACGAATTGCCTGAACCACAGCCAATTTTTAGGAAAATTCAGGAAAAAGGTAATATTCCTCTCCACGAAATGTATAAAGATTTTAATATGGGATTGGGTTTTTGCGTTGTAGTTAGTGAAAATGATTATCCTAAAGCCGAGAAAACCTTAAAAGATTTAAATGCTGATTTTCTAAAGATTGGCTACATTGAGGAAGCAGAAGAAAAAAGCATCGAGATAAAACCTTTAAAACTTAAAAGTACAGGTGAAGAATTTAGAGAGATCTAATCTCCTGGGTATGTTATAACAATACGCTTTGTTTGAGCTTCCCATATTACTGAAGCACCAAGAGCTTCACTTACAAATCTTAAAGGAACAAAAGTTCTGCCATTACTGATTTTAGCTGGCACTTCGAGAGTTATTGGTTTGCCATTAACATAAGCGACAGTGCTGCCTATTATTACTTCTACTTTTATATTATTGAGTTCATAAACTGCCTTTTTCTCTTCAGCGATCCAATCAATTTTAGCACCCAATGCCTCTCCAATAAACCTGAATGGAACAAGAGTCCTACCATTTTCTATAAAAGGTGGTGCATCGAGATCTTTTCTTACGCCATTTACATAAGCTGATTTTGAGCCAATCTGGAGCTCAATAATGATTTTTTGTTGAGGGGAAGTAGCTTCTATCACTTGAATCCTTGAATTACCGCTATCTGCAACATAGATTTTATTATCTGTGCAAGAAAGAGAACTGGGAGAATTGAATTTCCCAACATTTTCAGCATATCCATTTTTGTCCTTGGGGTATTGAATTATACCAGGCTCTCCAATTGTTTCATAGGCTTCGCCTCTTTTAGAGTATAATTCAATCCTACCATTTAGCTGATCGAGAAAAGCTACATAATCTGAAAAGAATTTAAAATCAGAATAATATGCATCATTATTTAAGTTAAAAGTTAAAATTAAATCTCCGCTTTTACTAAAAACATATACTTTTTTTGAAACAGGAGATAATATGAAAATATTATCCGAGGAATCAACTCTACAGATATTATCGCTTCCATATATAGGGCTTTCGGTACGCTTTATTGCGACCTTTTCGACATTGTCTAAATTTTCATAAAAAGAGTATAAGATTGAATCAAACCATGAATATACAAATATTTTACTATCTTCTGGACGAACATAGACTGAGGATCTGGGAGGAACGTATTCTGGAATTTTTACGGTTTTAACATCTCCATTTTGAGGGTTATATTTTTTTATTATTAGCTCAACGCCGATAGATATTATAAACAGACTCCCATCTTTTGTTGCATTAAGCTCAATCTTAGATTGCGTCATTAGAATTGGGCCAATTATATCATTAACAGGAAATGATCTTTTCAAATTTTCGTATACGTAGTAGTTTATTTTCCCTGTTAAATCATCATACAGAAAGATATTAGAATTAGTTGCAGATATATTTGTGGGGAGAAATAATTTACCTTCTTCAAATTTAACTGGTGCTATTGTTTGGATGAGGTCTTGCCCTTTAAATATTAGAACTCCCTTATCTGGAACTGGAATTAAAATTTGTTCATTTAAATATGCGACAACCGGGAAAGATTGACTAATAGGGGGAGCATTTGAAATATTATTTGAAAAAAGGAATTGCAAATTTTCATCGTAAACAAAATATGTAAATGAATTAGAGAAAGCAAACAATTTACCATCAGGAGAAACTGAGATTTTAGACGGAACATCAAGGGAGCCCTGCCGCAATTCTAATTTAGTCTCTTTTATAAATTCTCCACTTTCATTAAACTTATAAATTTTGTATTCAGCAAATCCTGAACCATATGTTACTAAAAGAGCATATATTGAACCAGCAGAGCAGTCCATATCTATTATCTGGTCATTTTCGCCAATTTTTAAATTTTTAGGTTCTTCATTCTTGTCCAGAGAAATAATAAATGCTTTGCCGGACATTTCATCTTTTGCTAATATTGTATCTTCTCGTAAAGGAACGAAATCCTTTATTATTTTACTAGCTAAAAATGGCTTCTCTCTTATTAAAAATGATTTTAGAAGATTTCCATTTATGTCATATTTATAGATCTCATCGGTAAAAGAAACAAATAAATTATTGTCCAAGGAAAATTTAAATGTGATTCCAAGAATGGAGCGATTTATTTTATTTGTTATGATAAAAGACTTTTGAAATGAGAAGTTTTTATCATAAATGATAGCTGTATTCTTTAGTCCATCTAAAATTGCTATGTTGCCATTTAAATCTGTATCACACATTGATGGAAATCCTGACTCACCAGCAAGAGGCCCATGACCAATTGTAAAAATGTTGTAGTTTATTGCAAAGGCAGGCACTGAAAAGCTTATTAAAAATATAATGATTACAAAAAATATAGCTATCTTTGACTTAAACATTCTTTTTCCTCCTTTTTCTTTGCAATGTTTTCCTCTTCAAATTTATTGAATCCTTTAACAATTATTTTAAGCATATTTTTAGGGCTGCGATTGCTTAATTTGACCATATCTATTATTGCAGGAATGATTCTAATTAAAGCAATAGTAGGGATAAGTGCAGATATTACAATAAGTGTTACAGGCTCGGAATAAAGATAAGTAATGAGTGGAAGTAAACCAAAACAAAACCCCAGGCAGAGCGAAACATTACGGGATAATAAATAAATTATTGAGAAAACAATAAGAGACAATGGTAGCTCTGCAGGAAAAAGCATTGCAATCATCCCCATGCTTGTAGAGCCGCCTTTACCGCCTTTAAATTTTAGATAAATCGACCAGTTATGACCAATAATTGCCATTAAACCACAAACGCCAGCCCACCACTGATTAAATTGAAGCCTAAAAGCTATTAAAATTGGAAGAGCTCCTTTTATTGCATCAATTAAAAAAGTGAGAAAACCATAAAACTTTCCAATTGAGTGAAAGACATTAAGAGCCCCCATATTTTTTGTTCCGACTTCTCTAATGTCATCATTAATCTTTTTCTTCCCAAAAACATAAGCTGTTGGAAAAGAACCTATTAAATAACTTATTATAGCAGTAAATATTTCTTCTATAGGCATTTCTTACCTTACTTCCAAATATATTTTCCTCTAAATAGTCTTCCTCACTATTATAAATTTATTCACCATAATTAAAAGCTTAATATAAATTCTCTACTTATAAAGTAAATGTTATACTCCATGAATTAATTCAATTTTCATTTAAAATTTAACAGTAATGATTGTTCTTTAATACCTTTATTGGCAATAAAATAATGTCATTCAGAGCGATTGCGGGAATCCAGAATACTAAGAATAGAGCCATATTTCTATCTACTGCAAAATACGTAAAACAAACCCTCCATATATGTAAGTGAGGTAAAAATGACAATTTTGTCACTCCCATCCCAGTCCTCCTGAGGGAGCGTATTTTGCGACCGAAGGATCTTATCTTTTCTTGATATACCCGCCTTTTCTTCGTGTCATTCCTATCGCATGCGGTAATCCAGATAGTTTAGAAGTATGGTCTGGATCCCCGATAAATACATTCGGGGATGACCACTCCCCCCTGTCTTCCTGAGGGAGCGTATCTGTTATTTTGCGACCGAAGGAACCTCTCCACCAACCCGTCACCCTGAGAGAAGCCTATCTGCAATCGACGAAGAGTCTCCAGCCTCATCCGTCTTCCTGAGGAAGCGTATTTTGTTCCCGAAGGATCTCCTTTTCGTCATTCC
>JBPOJC010000049.1:0-6302 GCA_052034135.1 Caldisericota bacterium
GTTAAAAGATTATATAAAAGACAATGAAGAAAACAGCTTTTAAGGAATTTAACTTCTCTTGTTATATATGAATGATTTAAATATTTAGAAAAAGCAGGGTGGGAATACTTTACAGGAAAGAAGGCAGAGAAAATTGATTAACTTAGATAAGCTTCAACTCTATAAAGCCGAAAAAGAAGGTAATATTTATTATGGTTCAGTAATATGGAAAAGTATATTTAGGGCAAGAATGTATAAAGAAGGAAAAGGAACTCTATACAGACAACAACAAATTATAAACTTTAAAAATAGAGGTATAAATAGAAGTTATTTTAAACAAGTCATAAAAGCTATAGAGAAATATTTTAATCCAGACTTAACAATAGCATTACCAGGTTCATCAACAGAACCAACAAACATTCAGAAACTATTAGAGAATTATTACATAACAAGGACAAAAGAAGTTTCACAAATGAAATATAGAGAAAACAAAACAATAAACGAAAGTGAAATAGAAACACTTAAAATTGAATGGGACCAAATAACAGGCAATAAAATATTACTTATAGACGATATAATAACAACAGGAAACACAATGGAATTTTATAAAAATATATTAAGAAACAAACACGAAGCAGAATATATATGTTATGGACTTGGAATAAATTATAAATTAGAACCAATACTAATAAAAGAATTGGAGCTAAGAGATGAAGAAGATATTGATATAGATATAGATAAACTACTAAAAGAAATAGGAATACTATCGTGAAGAATTGCAAAATTTGTAATAAACCACTTAAACCAGGACAAAATAGTTATTGCAGTAATAAATGTAGATTAAAAGGGTTGAATGAGTTTAGAAAATCAAATCTTAAGCTCAATCAAGAATTAATAGAAAAAGTTTGCGGATATATAAAAGCTGGAAATTATATTGAGACTTCTTGTAGAGCATGTGGAATAACAGCAAAAACATATTATGAATGGATAAAAAAAGCTGAAATAAAACCAAATTCTATATATGGTATGTTTAGTAAGGCAATAGAAGAGGCAGAGGCAGAAGCGGAGATTGCACTCGAATTAGAAATAAGAAAAAAAGCACCAGAAGATTGGAGAGCAGCAGATACAATCTTAAAGAAAAGATTCAGGAAAAGATGGGGAGATAATGTTGAAATAACAGGAGAAGAAGAGAAAGTAAAAATAATATTTCCTAAAGGATTTGATGTATGAGAGAAATAGTAGTTAACATAGAGGAAGATTTTAACAAAGATTTTTTACCGGTGATAAATGATAAAAACAGAATACTCTTAATCTATGGAGGAGCGGGAGCAGGAAAAAGTTATGCAGTTGCACAAAAAATTATAGCTATATGTTGTAAATACAAAGACAAAAAGATACTGTGCATAAGAAAGACATTTCCATCTTTAAGATTGACTACAGTAGAAGCGATTATGCAATTATTACATAAATATCATATTCCTTTCAAATTAAACAAAGCAGAGTATATTCTTTACCTAAATGGAAACAGAATAATATTTAAAGGATTAGATGACCCTGAGAAAATAAAATCAGTTACAGATGTAGATTATATCTGGATAGAAGAGGCTACAGAATTAAGTAAAGAAGACTTCATGCAATGTAATTTAAGACTTAGAGGACAAGAGCTTTCAGAAGGACAATACAGACAATTAATCGCAACATTCAATCCGATATCACAGTATCACTGGATTTATAAGATGTTTTTTGAAGAACAATCAGAAGTAAGTAAATATCATTTTACTTATAAAAATAATAAATTCTTAGACAAAGAATATGAAAATGAACTACAGAAATTAGAAGAGCAAGATGAGAATTTATATCGTATTTTTACTTTAGGTGAATGGGGAATATTAACTGGTTTGATTTTTCCGAATTGGATTATTTGGAATAAAGAAGTTCCAGATGGACAAGTGCTTTACGGATTAGACTTTGGTTATGAAAATCCTACTGCTTTAATTAAATTAACTTTAAAAGAAAATGAAATCTGGGTTCAAGAAGTTATTTATAAAAGACACTTAACGAATCAACAACTTATAGAAGAAATGAAAAGTTTAGATTTAGGAAAAGCTTTAATTATTGCAGATTCTGCAGAACCTAACAGAATAGAAGAAATTTACAGAGCAGGATTTAATATACATCCTGCCAAAAAGGAAAAGGATAGTGTTAGAAATTCAATAGATTATTTAAAAAGACTAAAAGTTTATATAACTTCTGATTCATCAAACATAATCAAAGAGCAATTGTCTTATATTTGGAAAAAGGATAAGAATGGAGAAGTTGTTGATGGAGAACCTGTAGAATTTAATAATCATGCGATTGATGCGATTAGATATGCTACAAGTTTTAATATGACTCGTAGAAAGCTGAGAGTAAGTGTAATTTAAGGAGGAATTATATGGCTTGGAAAATATTCAATTTCAATAAAAAGCAAGAACTACCAACGGTTCAAGTTATACATAGTAATTCACCAGTTTTCATACCTTATAATTATGTTGCTTTTTCAAACGAAGGTTATACGACCTGTCCTTATGTTTATTCTTGTATTAATAAGATATCGAAATCCTGTGCAGGAATAGATTTATATGTAACCACGGAAGGCAAAGAAGTGGAAAATCATCCTTTACAGAAACTTATTGAAAAACCAAATCCTTTTATAAGTGGAGTAGAATTTATTGAATCCTTATGGAACTACTTATTAATTAGTGGAAATACATACATTCAAAAAATAAGCGTTGGAAATTCAGTGAGAGAATTATACCTGTTAAGACCAGACAGAGTTCAAATAATACCATCAACGTCAGGGGATAAGATATCTCATTACAGTTATTCAATCAATGGAAAGGTTATGAATATAGCACCAGAAGATATCATACACATAACTTTGTTTAATCCATTGGATGACTACTATGGATTATCACCTATTCAAGTGGCTGCATTAAGTATTGATAATAACAACGGAGCTAAGAAATGGAATACCTCGGTTTTACAAAATGCTGGTATGCCTTCAGGGATATTGGAGTTTGCAGAGAAGCTTGAAGAAGATGATTACAATAGAGTTACTGAAGCTTACAGGAATGATTATGGAGGATTTAAGAATGCTGGAAAAATCATAGTTATAGATGGGACAAGAGATTCAGGAGTTAAGTGGACACCACTGAGTTTAAGTGCGCAAGAGATATCCTGGATAGAAGGTTTAAAGTTAAGCTCAAGAGAAATAGCATTAATTTTTAATATACCACCTGAATTAATCGGCGACACTGAAAATAAAACCTATTCAAACTACAAAGAAGCGAGGAAATACTTTTATCTTGAAAACATACTACCCAATATGGATTGGCTTATAAGCAAGCTAAATAGCGGGATTGGAAAATCATTTAATGCTGAAATAGTTTATGATAAAGATGATATCGAGGCTCTATATGAAGGACGTGAATTATTGTGGGATATAGCTATTAAAGCTAAGGATTCTGGAATAATCACTCCTAACGAAGCGAGAGAACTAATTGGATATACACCAGTATCAGGCGGGGACGATTTATATATGTCGGCTACATTACTACCTTATGCGAGTGTCAAAAGAGAAGTGCCTAAACCAACAGAAGAAGAATTAGAACAGGTTAATGAATAAAATAAAACTTTGGAATTACATAAATCGCAAAAGGCTCAATTATTACAGGAAGTTTCAGGACGAAGCTGAAAAGATTTTAAAGTGTGAAATAAATAAAATAGAAAACGAAACTTTAAAAGGGGGTATAATGAATAGATTATCGGCTATTTTAAGCGAAAGCGAAAGCGAATGGACTAAATACTTCAGTGCTCTAAGTGACACTGTAATTAGAGCGTTTATGAGTGTAGAAAAGAAGGCTGATGAAATTGTCATAAAAAACAAGATAAGCGATTATCTCAAAAACTATTGTGGTAAACAAATAACGGACATAACAGAAACTTCAAGAAAATTAATAATGGATACCTTAGCAGATGGAGTTGAACAAGGGCTAAGCGGTTATCAAATGAAAAAGCTTATTGAAGAAACAGTGGAACCTAAATATTATAATAGAGCATTAACTATATCACGAACTGAAGTTGGAAGAGCAAGTAATTATGGAGCTATCATAGGAGCAGAAGACGATGGTATGGACACTAAGGAATGGGTAGCTTGTATAGACAATCGATGTAGAGAAGCGCACGCAGAAGCGGATGGACAAAAAGTAGGAATAAATGAAACCTTTGTAGTGGGCGGAGAATCTGTATTTATGCCTGGAGATGGTAGTCCTGAAAATTCAATTAATTGTAGATGCTGTGTGAATTTTCATAGATTAAAAGAACGTATATAAGAAGTAACAGAGGAACCAAAAGAACCAGAAATAACAGAAAGAGGTAAAATTAAGTTCAGAAAGTCACATATTGGCTTTGAAAGGTTTTGATGCTATGTGGAAAGAAGGACCAAAGTATTTGATTATATACAATAAGGGAAAGGTGATAATAAAGGATGATTAAATATTATAGAACTTTTAAGTATTACAATTATCTTTATTAGTATGAATATTGAGAAAAGAAATATAAGTAGGTTTATTGGTGGATTAAATAGATATTATAGAATATACATAACAACGGATGAAAACGACCATTTATTAGAATGTATAGATGATATCAATGATTTAACAGAATTGGATGAACAGAATACCAAAATTATTAAAGAAGCAATGAAGCGATATAATGATAAAACAGGAAAGAATTATGCTACTGAATTTATCAATAGATTTGGTATGGATGATTTTTCAAAACTAAAATATGACGAATGGTATGAATAAAATGTTATATATATGGAGGAATAAAAATGGAATATAAGCAATGTAAATTGAGTGTTAAAGAGATAGGTGAAAGCTTCATAGAAGGTTATGCTTCAACATTTGGAAATATAGATTCTGGTGGGGATGTTATCCTTAAAGGTGCTTTTAAAAGGAGTTTAGACCATCATAAAGGAATATTCCCAGTATTCGATGGACATATGGGAAGTGAAATAGGACTTACTAAAGAAATGTATGAAGAAGACAGGGGACTACGATTTATTGCTAATTTGTATATTAGTGGTGACCCAAAAATGGACTCTAAGGCAGCGAGAGAAGCTTACATACGGCTTAAGAAAAGACAAGAATTCAATAGACCTCAAGGGGTATCAATAGAATACAAATCAATTCAGGAAGATTGGATGGAAGATGTTAGATACATTAAAGAAGCTAAACTCTATGGTTTTGCATTAGTTCCTTATCCTATGAACGAGGAAGCGTATGTTACTAATGTAAAATCTGCGACTGCTTTTCAAGATTTACCAGTAGATACAGAATCAGCGTGGGATGCAGATACAGCAATAGGAAGAGTTAGAAAATGGGCAGGTGGACCTGATAAAGACAGTATAGATTGGAGAAAATACAGTAAAGCATTCTTTTGGTATGATTCAGAAAATCCAGAAAGTTATGGAAGTTACAAATTACCATATGCAGATGTAAAAGATGGAAAACTGTATGCAATAGCAAGAGGTATATACGCAGCAGCAGCAGCAATACAAGGAGCAAGGGGAGGAGTTGATATACCTGATGAAGACATTCCTAAAGTTAAGTCACATATTTCCAAATACTATGAAAAACTGGATAGAGAAGTTCCTTGGAAAAGCATAGACCTTAATTTAGACGAGATATTAACAGAGCTTAAAGAAGGTAGAATGTTAAGCTCAGCAAATATTGAAAAACTGAATAATGTTATAAAAAAGCTTAAAGACACTAACAATGAAATTAACAAATTATATGAAGAAATAAACGCACTTCTCCAGGTGGCTACTCCAAAACCATCTGAAGAACTCGCAGACACAATGAGTAGCTCAGAAATCCTACTCATTAAATCAAATGAATTGATAAATTACATTAATGAACTGAAAGGAAGGTATGTTTAATGGATGAAAACGTTGAAAAAGTAAATCAAACTTTTGAAGAAATGAAAAAGTTATTGGATTTACAAGACAAAGAAATTCAAAAGTATGGTAGCGAGAGCGCAGAACTTAAATCTCAAATAGAGGAACTAAACAAAAGAATAGACGAATACGAGTTAAAGATGAAGCGACCAGCTTTTGAAACTACAAGTGATGACAATACCAAATTAAAACAGGAATTTTTCAAAGCAGTTACTCGCAGAGAACCTATTACAAGCGAGGAATTTAAAACATTCTATCCAGATATCGAATTAAAGGCTTTAAATACATTAGTAGACACTCAGGGAGGTTATCTTGTCCC
>JBPOJC010000007.1:0-7209 GCA_052034135.1 Caldisericota bacterium
TAATTGAACCAAGAGCAATTGTTATAGAAAAGTCCAATAATACTAAGCAGGATTTTACTGTTAAAAACATAACCAATAATAATGTTAACTTTTCTTTAAGCTATGAACTATTCTTAGATAAGGGAGAAGCCTCCCCAGTATCTATTGAACTAAGCACAAATTCGCTTTCTCTCTCTCCTGGTTCAAGTGGAAGATTTACTGTTAAGTTTAATATAGATAAAACTAAATTTGAAGGAAGCAGAGTAGAAGGAATAATTAAACTAAATGAACTTCATATTCCATTCATAATATTTAAAGATTCAGTTAGTAAAATTGAAGACCAAATATCAAATATTAAAATTACCCCTAATGAACTTTATTTCACTGAAGATAAACAAACTGATGACATTGAAATCTCATTTAGCTTAAATTATGGAGATGAAAAGAGGTTCAAATATTTTGATCCGCCGGAGATTAACTATAATTCAAATTATGGAAATTTAAAAATTATTTTAACTGATACAAAAGGAGAAGAATGGCTACAGATCGCAAAATTTTCAGATCTTATTGTTGGGGATCACAAGTTTTATTGGAATGGTAGGGATAGTTACGGAAATCTCATTCTTCCAAAAGGAGAATATGAACTTAAATTTATAACTTATAAAATTATTTATTCTTATCCTTGCATGATAGAAGCTAAGGAGATATTTTCGGCAAAATCTCAGATTAAAGTAATTGAGTCGTTTATTCCTGCACCTCTACCATTAACACTTTCTTGCTTAAAAGCCTATAAATTAGGAGAAGAGTTTAACCTTGATTTCTACATTCAGGAAATTGAAAATTTAAAAGGTATTGAATTTACCTTAGAATATGACAACGAAAGACTTTCCTGTAAAGATGTAATCATTGAGAGTTTTTTTAAAGATAATGATTCAAAAATTTCCATAGATATAGATGATTCTCGTGGAATGATGGAGTTTTATATTAATAATAACAAAAAAATAAATGGTAATCATATAAAACTTCTTTCAATTAATTTTATAACAATTGATCTTGGAGAGCTTAACTTTAAATGTAATAGCTGTTTCTTGACACTGAGCGAAAAAATAAAGATAAAAGCCAATCCAATTTATCCAAAAGTCGAAGTTTTAAAAATGGAATTTCTTCTCTGCGACATAAATAGTGACAAAGTTGTTGATAAGAATGATTTAGAGATATTTATGCTTGCTTACGGAACAAATTATAAAGATGCAGAATATAGTGAGTTTTGTGATTTTAACCAGGATCAGTATATAGATGTTCTTGATTTGTTAATTATTTCAAAAGAACTCGGTAAATCATTATAAATTGTGACATGATACAAAGTGAGAGTCTCCTTTGTCAATTAGAGGTGGTTCACTCTCTTTGCATATTTCTTTACTTATATTGCACCTTCCGATAAATCTACAACCAGCTGATATGCCACTCTCTTCTCCTATATCTTTAGGAAGAATTATTCTTTCTCTTTTTCTCTCCAATTTTGGATCAGGGAGGGGAACAGCTGAAATTAAAGCTTTGGTATAGGGATGTATTGGGTTTTTATAAAGGTCTAAACTATTTGCAAGCTCGATAATTTTGCCAAAATACATAACAGCAACTCTCGTACTTATATGCTTTACCATAGACAAATCATGTGAGATAAAAATATATGTTAAGCCAAACTTTTCTTGCAAATCCTCAAAGAGATTTATAATTTGAGCCTGAATTGATACATCGAGGGCTGATACTGGTTCATCGCAAATAATGATTTCTGGATTAACAGCAAGAGATCTTGCAATCCCTATTCTTTGTCTTTGTCCTCCAGAGAATTCATGCGGATATCTGATTTTATGCTCTTCATTTAAGCCTACAAGCCCTAATAATTCGTTAACTCTTTCATTTAATTCTTTCTCATTTTCATAAAGTTTATGTATTCTCATTGGCTCAGCAATAATTTCTCCAGCTGTCATTCTCGCATCAAGAGAAAGGTATGGATCCTGAAAAATCATCTGTATTATTTTTCTCATTGGTTTCATTTCTAAGTCATTTAATTTTGTTATATTTATTCCTTTTAGTATTATTTCTCCATCATCCGGCCCATAAAGCTTTACTATGGTTCTACCAAGTGTTGTTTTCCCGCAGCCAGTTTCTCCAACAACACCCAAAGTTTCTCCTTTATTTATGCTAAAATTTACATTATCAACTGCTTTTATGACAATCCTTTTTTTCTTAAAAAATGAGCCTGAATTAAAAAAGAAATATTTTTTTAGGTTTTTAACTGCTAAGATCTCTTTTTCCATAATATAACCAGCATGCTGCGCGTCTTGAATTATTAAAATTAAAGAAAGGGGGCTCTTCTTTTGCACAAATCTTCATCGCATAGTCACATCTCGGATGGAATGAACAACCATTGGGAGGAGAAATAAGGTCAGGTGGTAACCCTGGAATGGTTTTTAGCTTTTCCTCTGAACTAATATTGAGCCTTGGAACAGCTTTTAATAAACCCATTGTGTATGGATGGAGTGGAGAGCTATAAAGGTCATCAATAAAAGCTTCTTCAACAATTTTCCCCGCATAAAACACCAACACTCTATCACATAAGCCTGCAACAACAGCAAGATTATGAGTTATTAAAATTATAGATGTCTCAATTTTACTTCTTATATCTTTGAGGAGCTCTAATATCTGAGCCTGGACTGTTACATCGAGAGAAGTTGTGGGCTCATCTGCTATTATTATTTGAGGATCACATGATAAAGCCATGGCTATCATTACCCTCTGTCTCATTCCACCGGAAAATTCATGTGGATATCTTCTAAGCATATTACTTCCACCTTTAATTTTAACAAGGTCTAAGAGCTCGAGTGCTCTATTCCAGGCTTTAGAAGTACTGTAGTTTTTATGTACAATCAAGGGCTCCATCATTTGATCTCCAATAGTTAAAACTGGGTTAAGAGAAGACATTGGATCTTGAAAAATCATTGAAATCTTATCTCCCCTGATTGCTGTAATTTCTTTCTCATTTAGATTAAGGATATTTGTATTATTAAATTCAATCTGTCCATCTACTATTTTACCTGGTGGAAAACTAATGAGTCGCATAATAGATAAACCAGTCACAGTCTTACCACAACCTGATTCACCAACAATTCCTAATGCTTCACCTTTATTTAAGCTGAAATTAATTCCTCTAACAGCCTGAACTGTTCCGGCAAGTGTATAAAAGTATGTTTTTAAATTGGTTACTTTAAGTAGTTCGTTCAAATTTAGAGTCTCCTACCGTCTTAATCTTGGATCAAATGCATCTCTTAGTCCGTCACCAACAAAGTTAAAAGATAGCATTGTTATACATATAAAAAGAGCAGGGAAGAAAATAAGGTATGGATAAGCTCTTATAGCTCTTATGCCATCAGATGCCAATACTCCCCATGAAGCCATTGGTGCTGATACACCAAGACCTATAAAACTTAAGAAAGATTCAAAAAATATGGCATTTGGTATCTGAAATGTCGAAGTTACAATTATTGGTCCAATTGTATTAGGTATAAGGTGCCTAAAGAGTATTTGAGATCTTGTTGCACCTAACATCCTTGCAGCAAGAGTGAATTCTTGTTCTTTTAGTGAAAGAATTTGCCCTCTAACAATTCTTGCCATACTTGTCCAATAGCTAAGCCCTAAAGCAATAAAAATATTTATTAGCCCTGGACCTAAAACAACCATAAGGAGTATCACAATTAATAGAACTGGAATACTAAATAATATATCTACTATACGCATCATTACTTCATCCACTCTGCCACCAACATAACCAGATATCCCACCATAAATTACGCCGATTAATAGATTTACAAAACTTGCTACAAAACCGACAGCAAGAGAGATCCTTCCTCCATACATTACTCTTACAAGCACATCTCTTCCAAGTTCATCTGTTCCAAAGGGATGTTCAAATGTTGGAGATTTATAAGTATTATAAAGCTCAGTATTATAGTAACTGAACTTTGAGAAAAAAGGTCCAACAAATGAAAAGAGAATTATAAAAACAATTATTATTAGTCCAGCAATGGCTAATTTATTTTTTCTAAATCTAATCCATGCATCTTGCCAATAACTTAGAGGAGGTCTTGCTATTGCAGTAGAGACCTCCTTCTTGTCTAAAGGTTTAAATAATTCTGGGTCAATTTTTTCTATCATTGCTTAAAAACCCTTATTCGAGGATCTATATAAGAGTAAAGAATATCAACAATAAAATTTAAAAAGACAAGTAAAATACAATAAAAAATAGTTACACCGAGGATAACAGTATAATCTCTATCATATATACTGGTTACAAAATATCTTCCCAAACCTGGAATTGCAAAAATCTGTTCAACAACAAAGCTACCAGTAAAAATAGAAGCAATTAAAGGACCTAAATATGTTATTACTGGAAGAATTGCATTTTTTATTGCATGCTTGATTATTACTCTACTGCTTGTCAACCCTTTGGCATAAGCAACTTTAATATAGTCCTGTCTTAGAACTTCGAGCATACTTGACCGCATTATTCTTGCAATAAAAGCCATTGGATAAGCAGCAAGTGTTATACTTGGTAGAATAAGCTGCATAAATGACCCCCACCCAGCAACCGGGAAAAGTCCTAAACGTAAACCGAGAAAGTACATAAGAAAAGTTGCAAGAATAAAGCTTGGAATTGATACTCCTATAAGAGATAAAACCATTACAAGGTTATCCTGCCACATATTTTGGTGAAGTGCAGAAATAGAACCAGCAAGTAGCCCCAAACCTAAAGCAAGAAGAACTGCAATAAATCCAAGAAGGGAAGAAATAGGAAACCCTAATCTTATTATATCGTTTACAGATAATGCTTCATATCTAAAAGAGGGACCAAAATCAAATTTAAGCATATTACCAATGAATGAAAAATATTGTTTATAAAGTGGCTGATCGAGCTTGTATCTTGCTTCAATGTTTCGTAAAACCTCATCCGGTAAGGCTTTCTCCTTTGTGAAAGGTCCTCCAGGAATAGCATGAGCGAGAATAAATGTTAAAGTTGCCACAATAAATATTACAATAACCATAGAGAGGAACCTTTGAAGAATAAATTTACTCATCTATGTTATTTATATCATCCTATGTTAAATGAAATCATAACGAATAAATAACTTAAACAATCGAATCTATTCCATCGTGCTCTATTTTGTTTTTAAACTTTCTTCAACATATGCCCATTTAAAATCAGTGTATCCTAAAAGTGAAGAAATATAATCTTTAAGCCATGGTTTTATCATAAGGGGTCTTGTATAGAAATATATAGGTAAAATAGGTAATTCATCCATTAATACTTCCTCAGCCTGGTGAAGCAATGTCATTCTAAGCCAGTTATCTTTTTCATTTTTTGCTTTAGCAATTAAATCATTATATTGAGGGTTATTCCATCCTGTATCATTGTTTCCGCTGTTGCCAACAAACATATCAAGAAAAGTTGTTGGATCTGGATAATCTCCAATCCACCCAGCACGTGCAACATCATACTGGAGCTTGCTTCTATTATCTAAATATACTTTCCACTCCTGGTTTACAAGCTCGCAATCAATTCCAAGATTTTCTTTCCACATCTGCTGTATTGCCTCAGCTATACTTTTATGAACTTCGGAAGTATTATAAAGTAATTGAAACTTAGGAAAACCCTTTCCATTTGGGTACCCGGCATCACTAAGTAAGGCTTTAGCTTCTTCTACGTTATTATCAGTAAAGAAATCTCCTCCTACAACCCTAAAATCTTTATCTGATGTTGCATCCTGTATCCCATAAGGGACATAAGCAAGAGCTATTTTTTGCTCACCTTTGGTTATGTTTTCAACAATTGATTTTCTATCTATGGCAAACGTAAGAGCTTTTCTTACTTTTTTATCATTAAAAGGTGCTTTAGTTGTATTAAATAGATAATAGTATGTACCGATGTAAGGTTCAATTGTTAGTTTACCTTCTTTTTTAAGTCTATCAAATTCGACTGGAGGAGGATTAGTTGCAAAATCGAGCTGACCACTTTCAAACATTGCAAGTTCAGTTGTTCCACTTTCTACCATTGTAAATGTAATTTCACCTAATTTTACAACATTTGCATCCCAATAATTAGGATTTTTCTCGACTATTATTTTATCTTTATGAACCCACTCTTTCATTTTAAAAGGACCATTGCTTACATAATCAGTAGTTGACTTTGCCCAATCAGGATTCTTCTCCACTACATTCTTGCATACTGGCAAATATGTTGTAAAAGTAAGTAATGATAGAAAGTATGGTGTAGGTGATTTAAGCTCTACTTTAAGCGTATAATCATCAGTTGCTTTAACACCAACTTCTTCAGGGTCTGTTATTTTACCTGAACTGTAAGCTTCTCCATTTTTAATATACCATAATTGATAAGCATATTCTGAAGCTAAAGCTGGGCTCAATGCTCTTTTCCAGGAATACTCAAAATCATGAGCAGTAACAGGTTCACCGTTAGACCATTTTGTATCTTTTCTTAAATAGAATGTATAAGTCAGCATATCATCGCTAATATCCCATCGTTCAGCAACAGAAGGTTTAATCTCACCTTTTAAATCATATCTCACAAGACCATCAAAGAGATTTAATATAACGGTAAATTCAGGGATACCTGTTGCTTTTCCAGGATCAAGATATTGTGGTTCAGCACCAATGTTATATGAAATTTTCCCGCTTGTTCCCCGTGGTGGTGTTGTTCCTTGTTTGGTGCAACTTGTTAAAAATAAAGAAGAAATAATTAATACACTTAGAAGAACCCTCTTAAAATTCCCCATCTTTTCCTCCTATTAAAAGTATGAAAAAGCTTTTCACTAAATTATACATTTTTAACTAAAAACTTAAAACAATTTTATAGTTTTATCTAAAAATCTTTATGAAAATTAAATCTTTACAAAAAAATATTACACTTGAAGACAATACTATTCTAAGCTTTTGCCATTATAAAAAATGTTTTTCAAGTGCGGAATATGAGATTCTTAGATTGATCGGATGATACTAATTAATGAGTGCATGAGTGTTGCCATCTTCAGGTGTACTTATAAAGAAGAATATGGTAAATGTTTTATAATCTTTGAACTCTTTTATTGTGATCCATTATTTCCTTTAACTTAACTGATTCCAGAAAACGCTCTGAATGACTGCATATGACTATTATTTAAT